>CAZCEG010000279.1:0-3608 GCA_964497275.1 uncultured Oceanicaulis sp. | reverse complement strand
GTGGTACCAGTGCCCCAGCGCGGCCTGGCGGCCGACCAGCACCAGCGCCATCCTTCATTTTTTTCAGCATCTCGCGGGTGACGAGCTTGGGGGCCGCCGCGCCGGGGATCAGCACAGCGCCGATCACGAGGTCAGCGCCGATCACGGCCTCTTCCACCGCAGCCGAGGTGGAGAAAGCGGTTTTCACCTTGCCCTGGAACTGGGCGTCGAGCTCGGCAAGGCGCTTTATCGAACGGTCAAAGATCGTCACGTCCGCGCGCATGCCGATGGCCATTTCGGCCGCATGGGTGCCGGAGACCCCGCCGCCAAGGATCACGACCTTGGCAGGGGCCACGCCCGGCACACCGCCGAGCAGCATGCCCCGCCCGCCATGGGATTTTTCCAGCGCGGTCGCGCCGACCTGGATCGACATGCGGCCCGCAACTTCCGACATGGGCTTCAGGAGGGGCAGGCGGCCTTCATTGTCCGTCACCGTCTCATAGGCGATCGCGATACAGCCAGAGGCCATCAGGCCCTTGGTCTGCTCAGGATCGGGCGCGAGGTGGAGATAGGTGAAGAGCGTGTGCTCCGGGGTCAGGCGCGCATACTCGATGGGCTGCGGCTCCTTCACCTTCACGATCAGCTCGGCCGATTTGAAGACGGCATCGGCGTCGGGCAGGATTTTCGCGCCAGCCGCCTCATAGGCGCTGTCAGCAAAGCCGACACCGTCGCCGGCTCTCGTCTCCACGAACACCTCATGACCCGCCTGCACCAGCTCGGCAGCGCCCATCGGCGTCAGGCCGACACGGTATTCGTGGATCTTGATTTCTCTGGGTACACCAACGCGCATGACGGCTCTCCCTGACGGTTTGCGGCCTGTTTCATGGCCGTGTGTGATTGCGGCAAAACTAGCTTATGCGGCGGGTATCGGCAATTCAGGGTCAGAAAACGCAAGAATCTTGCATAATGAAGCCAAAATCCGTGATATCATTCCAAATCCATGCCGGGCGCGCCGCTCCGGCGGTTAACTCTTCGAGGAAAGCCCATGCGCCTTGACCCGCTGGATGTGACGCTGCTGACCCTGCTGCAGAAGGAAGGGCGGCTGACCAATGCCGAGCTCGCCGAGCGGGCCGGGCTGTCGCCGTCTGCCTGTCACCGCCGCGTGCGGGCGCTGGAACAGGCAGGGGTGATTGAGGGCTATGTCGCCATGCTGAACCCGGATGCGGTGGGGCGGGGCCTGACCGTGCTGGTGCTGGTCACGCTGGAGAATCAGCGCCGCGAGACCATGCAGGCCTTCGAGACCGCGATCGAGCGGCTGGACGAGGTGATGGACTGCTACCTCACCACAGGCGCGGAGGATTACCTGTTGCGCCTGATGGTGCGCGATGCGCGCGATTACGAGCGGGTGCACCGCGAGCGCCTGTCCGGCCTGCCGGGTGTGGCGCGCCTCGTCTCCAACATCGCCATGCGCAAGGTATTTGCGCGCACCGCTTTGCCGATTGCCCTGCCTCAGGCGGTTTCGAGCAATCGCAAGGCGCTGTCGGGGCTGTAGGCCTCGATAACCTCCCGCATCCACGCATTGATCTCCGCAGCCGGTATTTCGGCATAGCGCAGGAGCGCCAGCGCAAAATCGAGGCCTTCAGGCTGGCTGCGATTGAGGATGGCGTGCATGCCGAGCGCCTGATGGCGGCGCTGGTCGGCTTCGTCTGTCACCGCCACGAAGCGTTCGAGCTCGGGGAAGTTCTCCCGCACATAAGGCGTGATCTCGGCGGAGATTTCATAGCGCGGCGCAGAGATGGCGAGCGCGCGCGCCTCGGTAACGTCAATCGCGCGCAAAAGCCGCGTGTCGGAGGGATCGCCAAAGGTCACCGCATAGCCATCGGCGATGGCGGCGAGGAACCGGTCCGGATCGCTCTCCACCGCGATGACGGGAATGCCAAAGCGGGTCAGCGCATCGTAGGCGAGGCGGCCTGAAGGCGTCATCGCGAAGATGAGGACGGGGCAGCTCTGCTCTTCAGGCGCACTGACGGGCTTGCGGCTGGCGGTGAGGCTGGCGATGCGGCGCGCCAGATAAAGCCCGAGCGACGCCCAGGCAGGGGTCAGGGCGAGCGAGATGGCGCTCGCTGCCACCAGTATGCCGGCAAGCTCCGCGCCGAGCGCTGCGGTGATGCCGGGCAGGGCAAGGATGACAAGGCCGAACTCGGAGCCTTGCGCCAGCGCAAAGCCAAGCTGGGTGCTGCCCGCAAGGCTCCACCCGTTGATCACGGCAGCGGCCCATGTCAGCAGCGTCTTGAGGACGAACAGCACGGCGAGCGCAACAAGTATCCAGTGCGCCTGGCTGACCATCATCTGCCAGTCGAGCGCCATGCCGACCGTGATGAAGAAGAAGCCGAGCAGCAGCGCGCCAAAGGGCTTGGCTTCGGTGCGGATCACCGGCTTGAAGGGCGTATCGGCGATGATCATGCCCGCGAGGAACGCGCCAAGCGTCAAGGAAAGCTCCAGCGCGCCTGTGGCTGCCGCTGTCGCCAGCACCAGGAACAGGGCTGCCGCGGTGAAGATGTCTTCATTGCGCGAAAGCGATAACAGGCGAAAGAGTGGCCCGATCACGAACCGGCCTGCCAGTAGCGCCACGCCAACGGCAAGCACGGCTTTGAGCGCCGCAAGGCCCAGCGTGAGGCCAAGCCCGTTACTCTGCTCTGCCGAGAGCGAGACCGCGATTACCAGAAGGAATATCCCGGCAATGTCCTGAAAGACGAGGACGGCGGTCGCAGACCTTCCCAGCGGGCAGGTGGATATGCCGCGCTCTGCCAGCGTCTGGGTGACGACGGCGGTTGCCGAAATCCCTGCTGCCGCGCCGATCAGCAGGGCCAGCACCCAGTCCATGCCCGCCAGCCAGCCGACAAGGCCGAACCCGCCCGTGCACAGGATCATCTGCATGGGCGCAAGGCCCAGAAGGTCGCGCCCGCTCTCGCGCACGGTTTTCAGCGAAAAGGTCAGCCCGATATCAAACAGCAGGAAGACGACCCCAAGCTGGGCCAGAAGCCGCGTGGTCGTGTTGTCGGCCACGAGGCCCAGACCGAACGGCCCGATCAGCAGGCCTGCCGCGATGAAGGTGACGATGGGTGAGGTCTTCAGTGCCCGTGCCAGCAGCATGCAGACAAGGCCGACACCCAGAAGGATCACGGCAGGCAGGATGGCTTCCACTTCGCTCATTATCTAGCCTTTGCGCGTTCAGGGTGTATTGTCCGAACCAGGGACAGGGGGAGTTTGCCGAATGATCGACCGGACCACTAGCGCCATAGCCGCCGTCTGCCTGAGTGTTGGAGGCGGATTGCTGTCAGGTGGCATAATCGGTTCAGTAAGTTATTCGGACGGCTCCCAGATTATCAGTGTCATGTTGGGCTTGGCCTCCATATTCGGCATCTTGTTGTGCGTGGTGGGGATGCTTCTGCATCACTATTCGCTGCGCCCGTAAGGTATGTTATAATATGCTTATGGAACTGCTGCTTGCCATCAACATTTTTGCTGGCCTGCTTCTCATCGTAGGGGTGGGACGGCTTGTATGGCTGTATCGTTCGCCGTCAAATATTGAGCGAACGGGAGAAGCTATCGCCGAAACCCGGGATTCT
>CAZCEG010000278.1:0-3612 GCA_964497275.1 uncultured Oceanicaulis sp. | reverse complement strand
CATGATGAGGCGGGTGCCGTCTTCAGCAAGGCCAATTGCCGTGCGCGGACCGCCCGGGCCGGGCACTGAAGCCTCCGCCTGCGTCTGGCCAGGACGCGGGCGCGGCGCCTTGGCCTCGCCGTTCTCGATGAGGTGTGGTCCGGAAGACAGACCGGTGGCAAAGCCGTCCGGGCAGATCTGGCCTGCGACAAGGACCGCCTGGCCGGGTTCAAAGCAGATGATGGCTTCCACGCGCCGGTCGGTCTCCCAGTCGACCGGAGACACCGTCTCGCCGTCGACATAGACCGCACCAGAAACTTCCGCGGCGGCAAACTCCTGCGGGATGTAATCATCGCCGCCCTCACTGCCGCCGGCGAAGGGCAGGAAATAGCTCGCATTGATCGCCGCCAGTGCCCCGGTGCGGTCCAGAAAGGTGCTAAGGCGCATGGCCCGGTATTGCAGGCCTGCTGACGGATCAGGTTCGGTCAGTCCCACACGTAGGCCGGGATGGCTCAGATCGGCAATCAGGACGTGCGCCACCCGTTCGGCGGGATCGTTGCTTTCGATGCGGTGATAGGCGAGCCCGTCAGCGAGCTGACAACGTTCCAGCCGCTCTTCCACACAAACGTCGGCGGTGACCCAGGCCTCCTGCGCGGAGCCAGCCGCAGGCAGGAAGAGCGACAGCAAGCCGGGAGCAAGCAGAGCGCGCAGCATGGCGATATCCAGTTCTGGTAGCGGGTGTCAGTTGCGGTAACGTGTGCGCGCCCGGAAAGCCCCTCGGCAATTCCGGGCGCGTCTGGATTCAAGGCCTAGTAGCGCAGGGCAGCACCAACCCAGAACTGACGGCCGAAGAAGTTCACGTCGCGCGCGATGTTCTGGTCCGGGCCGGTATAGTTCAGGCGGCGCTCATCGGTGAGGTTGCGCACCTCGGTGATGAACTCGATCCGGTCGGAGAAGGCATACCGGGCTTGTGCATCGACCGAATTATAGGGGCGTTCGGTACGGTCAGCCGCCGGGTTGGTCGGGTTTACCGAAGTGAAATGCGACCCGGTATGAGCGTAGGACACGCGGGCCCGGAACGGACCTTCCTCATAGAACACTGCCAGATTGGCAAGGAAGTCGGCCTGGCCGGGCAGGCTGTCCAGCCGGCGGCGCGTGCCCGTCGTCTGGATGGCCGTACGCCCCTGCAGGAAGGTCAGGTTGGAGGACAGGCCGAAATTCTCCAGACGGCCCGGAAGGAAGGGCATGCGCGACACGATCAGGTTAAGCTCCAGACCGGTAATGGTCGCGTCCTCGACATTGCGAGGCGTGGTCACCTCTGTCATCACGCCGTTCACATCTTCCAGCTCACGGATCGAGAAAATCTCGTTCTCGATCTCCTTGTGGAACAGGCTCACGGCGAAGAGCCCGAGATTGTCGGGGAAGTAGTATTCCAGCGCAGCGTCATAGCTGCGGCCAAAACGGGCTTCGAGTTCGGGATTGGGCCGCGAGATGGACCCGTCCTGGTTCAGCACCTCACCCCCAGCAAGCTGCGACGGGTTGGGGCGGCCGACCGCCTCGGCATAAGCGAGACGCAGGCGCATGCCGTCAAAGAGCTCATAGCCGAACGTTACCGACGGCAGGAAATTGTCATAGCTGCCCGAGCGCGTGACCGGCGTGAAGGTGTCCACGCCGCCTGCTGTCGTTCGAGTGAAGAAGTCTGACGTTGTTTCGGTACGCTCATAGCGTCCGCCAAAGATCAGGCTGTGGCGCGGGCCAGCGTGGCGGGCGAGCGCGTAGACAGCCGTAATGTCTTCTTCCACGCGCGAGTCGTTGCCGATGGTGCGGCGGCCGGTATTGAGCTGGTCAAGAACGAAATCGTTCGGGTTGGCATTGAAATAGTCGAGGAAGCTCTGGAAATCGACGAAGAGCTGGCGGAAGTTCGCGTAGATGGGGGTGTAGTTTTCCACCTGCTCGAACTGGCTCAGACGCAGGTCGACACCGGGAGCGGGAAGGAACACATCCGCGTCCCGGTCCGTATCACGCACCATGTTGCGAAGCTTGATGCCGGTGCCAAAGCCCCAGCCGGCATCGCCGCGCTGTGAGTTAAAGCCGTAATCGAGCTGGAACTCGGTGACGTAATCATCTGAATCGTCCAGATAATTGACATACTCTGCCAGCGCGTACTCTGACGCGTCGCTGACGCGCGGGTCGAGATTGGTTGCGATGGCGATGCCATTTTGCAGGCTCAGGTCAAAGCCGAGCGCCGGGCCCGTCAACCGGAAAAGGGGCTGATTGGACGGCTCGTAGAAGGTGGCTTCCGAGTATGACGCACGTCCCTCCAGGCGATGCGGCCCCTCCGGGGTCCAGGCAAAATTCGTCTGGAACACGAAGAGCGGCTTGTCGATGAAGAAGTCGTTGAAGCGCACGAAACTCGCCGCCCCACCCGTGCCATTGCGCAGGCGGTGCGAATGGCGCAGCTCACGATCTTCCTGGATGAAATAGGTGGTCGTGACGGCGGCATGGAAGTCCATGCTCGGCCGGTATTCCAGTTTCAGCGTACCGCCATAGCGGTTCACCGTATTAGGATAGTTCGACCAGAGAAGGTCGGTCGGCCCGGTGGGCGGATTCGGCACAGAGCCCGCGTCAAACGGCACGATCTGCGGCAGGAGGCGCTCCTGGTCGCGGCGTTTGCGGCTGTAGGAGCCGGTGAACAGAACGCCGAACTGCTCGTTGCGGCCGAACACGCTTGATACCGTGCCGTCCACGCGGAAATTCAGGCCATCATCGCTGTCGCGGCCAAAACCTACTCCCGGAACGTCCTGCGAGTCGGACGTGCCCACAAAGAAGTTGCCGACAGCATAGAGGCCATCAGCATCAAACGCCGAACGGGTGACAAGATTGATCGTGCCGCCGATGGCGTTTCCATCAATATCGGGCGTACGTGACTTTATCACCTCGAGCCCGCGCACAGCCGTTGAGGGCACCGCCTCCAGATTGAGCTGGCGGTTGAAGCGCTCTGCCGTCGCGAGCGTGGCGCCGTCGAGCGAGCCCAGCGTGTAGCTCGGGTTGAGGCCCCGGATCGACACATAGCGGCCTTCATCTTCGTCGAAAATGGTCTGCACGCCGGGAACGCGGCGGAAGCTGTCGGCGATGTTATAGTCCGGCTGCTGTCCGATATCGTCGCTAAGCAGGAACTCGGCAATCAGCTCGCTGGACCGCTTCTGCTCGACCGCCTGTTCGGTCTGAGCCCGGTAGCCAAGCACGGTGATACGCTCCGGCTCGCCAGTGCCCGCCTCCTGCGCAACAGCGTCTTGGGACGACAGGCCCGAGATAAGGGTGAGCGCCAGCATGCTGGCGCCTGATCCAAGAAAACTCCGTGTCATGACAATTTCCCGCCAAACTCTGGTGAATGTTCACCATGTAGTTACGGGATGGCCGCAACATTACCTTGAACATATGTTAATATTATTGTTACATCGGCAGCTAAAAATGCATAAGCATCAGTATACTGATGTTGCTGTTATTGCAAATGCATGATGTACAATCACTTTTACGTCTCAGTAATTTTGTCAGCATTGTGGAATGAAAATTTTAGGTAGGGGCTGTCCCATATGTTCAGCTTCGTGAGTGTGGTTTGAGCCATTTTCGCAG
>CAZCEG010000277.1:0-3616 GCA_964497275.1 uncultured Oceanicaulis sp. | reverse complement strand
GTCTACGAGCCGGGCGCACCTCGCTCATCCGCACCAGCTGCGCGCCCGTTACCCGGTCCAGCTCTGCCCGGAACACCGGCATCTGGCGCTGATAGGGGTCTTCATCCGGCGTGCGGCCTGTGGAGGATGCGTTGGCCAGGTTCTCCGCGATGATGCGCATGCGCGCGGACTGGGCACGCAGGCCTGCTGCCGCGATCTGGAGCGTGTCAGACGCATTATTGGACATGGGTCAGCTCCTCGTTATGAACCGGGTGCGCGGGCGGCCATGCGGATCAGCGCAAGGCTTTTCTGGTAGAGGCCTAGCGCGGTTTCAAACCGCATCCGGTTCTCGCCAGAGCGCACCATCTGCTCTTCCAGCACGACGGCATTGCCGTTGATCGTGGTCTCGCTGTCAGGTGTGGAGACCGCGCGCCAGCCATGCTGCGTACCGCGCCCCGTCCGCCCGGTGATATGACCGGCTTCGGTGGCGTTCAGCGTCACCCGGCTGGCCGCCATCGAGCCCGACAAGGCGCGCTCGAACTCGGCCTGCGGAATATCGTCTGGCACATAGCCGGGCGTATTGGCGTTGGCGACGTTCTCGGCCAGTACGCGCTGACGGTCGGAATGATAGCCGAGCGCCTGACGCAGGACGCCGAGAACCGGAATGTCATCAGGCCGCATGACGCGTACCGCCTCCCTTCTGGAGTGCGAATCTCTTCAAACTCCAAACATCAGCCCATGCGGTTAAGAGTGGCTTAACCAAAGCCGCGACTCCCGCTAGCGGTTGAGGTTCATTTGCACGGCCCCATCGCGGGGGCCGCCCTGTCGTGATCTGGAGTGCGTCTGGCGTGGACATTATCGACTTCAGCCGCTACTTCGCCGCCCTCCTGCTGGTGCTGGGGTTGCTGGCGGGGCTCGCGCTGGTCCTTCGCAAGGCGGGGCTGGCGAGCTTCATGCCATCTTTCCAGCGTAGCGGTGCCCCGCGGCGTGTCGAGGTGACCGGCAGCGTCCTTCTTGATGCGCGCCGCCGCGTGGTGCTGGTGCGCGTCGATGAGGAGGAGCACGTAATCCTTCTGGGCATGGCAGGCGAAACGGTGCTCGACCGCCGCCCGGCCCCGCCACGCTTTGAGCCGGTTCTTCCTGATGAAGCCGCACAGGACGGCGCGGCGTGAAGTTCGACCTGAAGCATATATGCGGACTGATCCTGACGGCTGCCGGCGCTGCGCTGCTTGCGGCACTAATCGCCATTGCTCCGGCCGAGGCACAATCGGTCAGCATTGATGTGGGCGAAGGTGAAGGGCTGACCGAGCGCGTCATCCAGCTTGTCATCCTTTTGACGGTGCTGTCGCTGGCTCCGTCCATCCTCATCATGACGACGAGCTTTGTGCGGATCGTGGTCGTGCTCTCGCTTCTGAGGACGGCCGTGGGCCTGCAGCAGAGCCCGCCCAATGCGGTGCTGATCTCGCTCGCGCTGTTCCTGACCGCGTTCATCATGGCGCCTGTGTTCACGCAGGCCTATGGCGAGGGGATCGAGCCCTTCCTTGAAGGCCAGATAGAGACCGAGGAAGCCTTCACCCGCACCACCCAGCCGGTGAAGATGTTCATGCTGGCCCATACGCGCGAGGATGATCTCGCGCTCTTCTTCGACATTTCGCAGACCACACCGGAAACACCGGAAGCCACGCCCCTGCACGTGGTGGCACCCGCCTTCATGATCTCCGAACTGCGCCGCGCGTTCGAGATCGGCTTCCTGCTCTTCATCCCCTTCCTGATCATCGATCTGGTGGTGGCCTCGATCCTGATGTCGATGGGCATGATGATGCTGCCGCCCATTATCATCTCCTTGCCGTTCAAGCTGATCTTCTTCGTGCTAGTGGATGGCTGGCGGCTGGTGACGGGCTCTCTGGTCGCGAGTTTCCAGACAGGGCTGCCGGGCGGATAGGCCGCAGGCGGCAGGCCTGAGCTGCCGCTATCAAGGGGCCATCATTATCGTTAGACAGAGGCGGTGATGACACCGCCCCTGCCCTCCCGCTCACGCTCCCGACCCCGGGGCACAACCGCCGCGCGGCGATTGCGGCTGTGGCGGTTGAAGCTGGTGCGGGCAGCGCGCGGACGCTGGGCCGTGCCTGCCCTGTTTGTGGGCTCCTTCATCGATTCCACCATCTTCCCCTGGCCTGTGGCCCTGCCGCTGGCTGCGCAGATGCTGCGCGGGCGGCGCTATGTGTTTCCGGCCGCAGCGGCGGCTGCGCTCGGCTCGATCCTTGGCTGCCTTGTCGTCTATGGGCTTGCGCGCCTGTCATACGAGGCGATTGCGCCCTTGCTGGTCGGTGACGCCGATGCGCTGGCGGCGGTGTCGGCTGCGCGCGCCCGCATGGAGGCGGGCGGGGCAGGGGCTGCCTTCATCGCCATGCTGACGCCGGTACCGGTGCAGCTGACCAGCCTTGCAGCGGGGCTCGCAGGAGTGGGCGGGGTGTGGTTCGCGCTGGCGGTAACGCTGGGGCGGGGCCTGCGCTATTTCGCGATGGGGCTGGTATTGTTTGCCATCGGAGACCGGATCGTCGCCTTCTGGCGTGCCCTGCCGGGCTGGGGGCGCTGGGCGATGCTGGCACTGTTCGCGCTGATCTTCCTTGCGCTGATGGCCGCGCCGTTTCTTTAGAAGCGGGGGCGGCCCTGCCCTGTCTCGATGCCGAAAAAGCTCAAGAGATGCGCCAGCAATAGCAGCATGAAGACGGCGAGGCCAATGCACAGCGTCGTCCACGGGATCAGGCGCGGGCCTTTGACCGGATCAGACGGCCTGCCGCTACGCCATGCGCAGAACACGAAGGCCAGTGCGGTGCCCGCCATCAAGGCAAGGGTGAGAGTGAGGCTCAAGGGGCGATGTCCTGGCGCGGGCGGTAAGGCCGTGTTCTGTCTTGGCCCAGAAATAGGGGGCCTTCACGATCTCGCGCAAGGCCCTTGCCATCGCGGCTGACTGCAAAAGCCAGTAAACGGGAAGCGCCAGCAGATCGCGCCACTGTGCGCGGAACCCGGCGCGGCGTGCGCCTTCGCGTGCCGCCAGCATGGCCGCTGCATAGCCGGTCAGCACCGGGATCAGCACCAGCGGTGCCTTGCCCGCCATCAGCGCCAGCACGACCATGGACAGCACAAAAGCGACCGCAGGCGCATGGGCGATGGCGCTGAGCGCATTCGCGCCAAGGCTGGCGTGCAGGGCGAACCAGCCGCCAAGGCCGGTTTCACACCGCAGGGCGCTGCGTTCGCGCATCTGCACCGCCCAGCTGATGGCGTGACCTTTGAGCCAGCGGCTGCGCTGGGCCGTCCAGGCTTTCAGTGTCACCGGGGCTTCCTCCAGCGTGCCCGGCGCGATCAGCCCTGTGCGCCAGCCATGCCGCGCGAGGCGAAAGCCAAGGTCTGCATCTTCGGTGACGTTGAACGGGTCCCAGCCGCCGCAATCGGCAAGGGCGGTTCTTGAGAAGACATTGCTGGTGCCACCGAGCGGCAAGGGCCAGCCAAGCCGCGCAAAGAGCGGCAGCATGACGTGAAACTGGGCGGCGTATTCCAGCGCGAACATGCGTGTCAGCCAGCATTCGGTGCGGTTATGCCAGCCCAGCGGGGCCTGCACGCAGCCAAGGCGCGGATC
>CAZCEG010000276.1:0-3617 GCA_964497275.1 uncultured Oceanicaulis sp. | reverse complement strand
GTTTATGACCTAGCCTCTGCCGGGTCACCGCGCAGCGCGCTGACCAGCACCACCGCCCCTGCCACGACCAGAGCGAGGGTCGCGACCGCCGCTGCAAAGCCGTGTTTCCGAATGCCCTTAGACGCAACCATGGACCGCCCTCACATCAAGGTGAGGTCAGATATAGTGCGATAAACACCATTTGAAAAGTGAACGGCGTTTACTTTTTGGATTTTTTTGCGTCAAGGAAAGCGTGAAGCTTCGGCGTTGCGAACCCGCGTGCGGTCGCCTCCGCATGGAAGGCGATCACGTCATCGAGCGTCAGGTGCCCGCACTTGGCTTTCCCGCCACGCGGGAAATCGGGAATGGTCACCGCCAGCATGGTCAGCCCATGCGCGCCGGCCCATACCGACATGGCAGCAAGATAGGTATCGCACGGACGAAACCAACCCTCCTGCACGCCATGTTCAATAATCCAGTCAAGGCGCTCGGACGCGGCATAGCCGAAAGAGTCCGGGCGTTCGTCGAAACTCGATTCAAACCAGCCCGAAAAGGCGAGCCGGTAATGGGCAGGCTGTTCCAGCCCCGTCTCCACATAGGCGCGCAGGCATTGCTCGCACAGGAGCGGGCCTTCGGTCACCGTCTCCGCCACCTCCACCATGCGGCGATAGAGGCGCTCGAAGAATTGCTCGCGGATTTCGTCGAACAGCGCTTCCTTGGAATTGAAATACTTGTAGAGCGCGGCCGGGGAGTAATCGATCCGCTCGGCAATGCGGCGCATCGAGATGCCCGCCTCGCCTTCTTCTGCGAAGATGGCTTCAGCGGCTTCCACGATAGCGTCACGCACCTTGCGCCGGCGGCGCTCGGCCGGGCTCAGCTCGTCATCCAGCGCGGTTTCAGCGGCCATGTGATACCCCTTGCACGGGTGCATGCCAGTCCAAGCCCCCGCTTGAATCCGGCACGTCTCGACATTGATATAAGACCGGCTTTACCAATCCGTCAAAATCAGGCGCAGTGCGTCCACTCCAGCAAACCGGAAAATCCATGACCGTCTTTCATGCACCGCCTGCTCCGCTTGACGGAGATATCCTGACCGTTCCGGCCGCTTCGGCCAGCATGCTGACGCGCATGGCAAGGCGCAGGTCAACACGCGCCATCGACATGTCCGGCCCCGGACCATCGCGTGAACAGCTCGAGACGCTGTTGCGGATCGGGGCGCGCGTGCCCGACCATGGCAAGCTCTTTCCCTGGCGCTTCATGGTGTTTGAAGGCGAGGCGCGCACCAGGTTCGGCGCGATCCTGGAAGACTGCGTGCGCGATGATACGCCCGACGCACCGCCTGAACGCCTTGCGCTGGAGCGCGGACGGTTTGAACGCGCGCCGGTGGTGATCGGGGTCATCTCGAAAGTGACAAAGCCGCACAAGATACCCGAATGGGAGCAGATCCTGTCGGCTGGCGCGGTCTGCCAGAGCCTGCTGCTCGCCGCCGATGCGATGGGGTTCGGCGCACAATGGCTGACCGAATGGTACGCCTATGATGCGCGGGTAACCGCCCGGCTCGGCCTTGGGGCCGATGAACGCGTGGCCGGGTTTGTCTATGTGGGAACGCAGGCCGTCGCCGCCGTTGAGCGGCCCCGCAAGGCGCCTGAGGTTTCACGCTGGACGGGCTGACGCGTCACGCGCATCAGCCCGCCTCAGGTGGAAAGCACGGCCATCAGTAGATGTACTGGCAGATCTGGCGGCCGCGGGCGTCATAGACCCGCAGGCGGGCCTCATAGCCGTACATCTCGATCGGCTGGGGCTCGTTCCAGCCGCGCGTCGTGCGCACGATCGTCACATTGCCCTGCTGTACGCCTGCCGGAGCGGCCGGACCAATGCCGCCGCGCTGGTGCTGGGCGCCGACAAAGATGCTGCTGAGCAGGCTCGGACCCAGGCCATTGCCCCGGAAGCTGCCTGACTGTTCGGCGATCACCTGGCCGCGCCCGTCATTCTGGAAGATTTCCAGCTGATAGCGGCCAGCTTCGTGACGGCCTGCATAGAAGAGCAGCGAGCCGGAACCGGGACGGGCCCGTTCCTCAATCCAGCACACGCCCCGGTCAGGACGGGCGCTGGCGGCAAGCTGGGCTGAAGCCGGGGCGGCAATCGCGGTCATCGCGATGGCCAGTCCGGTGAGAGCCTTGAGCGCGGATTTCATGGGTGAACTCCTTTCATGGCCGCCCGGCAGGCAGGTCTTCTACCTGCCGGGCGTCTGTGCGGGCCGTGTTAGTGGCTGCCCTGGATAACGACAGCGACGCTGCCCGAACCCGACTGGCGCACATTGGCGGTCTGGCCATTGCCAACCTGGATCACGCCGAGCGTGTTGTTATTGCCCGTCTGGTTGGTCGCGGCGCTGTTGCCGGAACCGATCTGGGCGATGCCGACCGCGTTATTGCGGCCAGTCTGGATCGCGGTGCCGCGGTTGAACGCGCCTTCCTGACCCACAACCGCGGTATTGCGGCGGCCGAGCTGATCGACATAGGCGTCGTTGGCATACCCGCCCTGGCCGACCGTTACGCCATTGCGCGAACCGGCCTGAATGGTCTGGACGTAGTGATAGGCACCGCGCTGTTCGATCGCGAGGCGGTTCTGATGGCCCTGCTGACGGGCGGCGAGCTCGTGATTGTAACCGGACTGGTTGATGTTGACGCGGTTACGGGTCTGGGCCTCCGCAGCCGACGCCATTCCGGCGAAGGCAACGAGGCTGAGGCCAAGGGCGAGGGCGTTGCGAAGTTTCATGACTGCTCTCCAGTTTTCCTGCCGGGCGCGGGAATGCGCCAGCGACAGGTCCGGTTCTAGAGAGCTGCATCTGAACGGCGTCAGACGGACGCGTTCAGTCTCGCGTCATTTACATAAATGAATGACAACAAACGAAATTCTCAGCCGCGCCCGCGATAGGGGGCAACGCCCTGATCGGGCACCCATACGCCATCGGGGCATTTTCCCCATTGTCCAAATATATCAATGGGAATGCCGCCGCGCGGATACCAGTAGCCGCCAATGCGCAGCCATTTGGGCGCAATCTCGTCCACCAGCCTCTGGCCGATCATCATCGTGCAGGCTTCATGGAAAGCGCCGTGATTGCGGAAGCTCGTCAGAAAAAGTTTCAGCGATTTTGATTCGACGATCCACTGGTCCGGCACATAGTCGATGACGATATGCGCAAAATCCGGCTGGCCGGTTACCGGGCAGATGGAGGTAAACTCCGGGCAGGTAAACCGGATGAGATAATCATTGCCGCCTGCAGGATTGCTTACGCGCTCCAGCCGGGCTGCTTCAGGGCTCTCCGGCGCGCCGGTCTGGGCGCCGAGCTGTTCGAGTTTTGTATAGCGTTCATCGGTCATGGCCGGGGATGTAGCGCGGCTTTGGCGTGGGGGCGAGGACGAGTTGTAGTTCGCCGCTAGCTCTTATCCAGCTTGGCGGCAGCCTCAGTCTGGTTTCCCCGTGCCCCTTTGACTTGTACCGCTGTGGATGCCGCCTTCGCCACAGGCACCCGGGCTCCCCGCTTTATTGTGCCGAAGCTACCCGTCCGCTTTGCCGGGGCCGTCGGCTTAACCGTCGCGTATTGCTTAGCTATGCCTTCACCTTGCACAACCTCGGCA
>CAZCEG010000275.1:0-3618 GCA_964497275.1 uncultured Oceanicaulis sp. | reverse complement strand
GACAGCGCCGGGACGGTGGAGTTCATCGTCGACCCGAACAAGAATTTCTACTTCCTCGAGATGAATACCCGCCTGCAGGTGGAGCACCCGGTCACCGAACTGACCCACGGGCTGGACCTCGTCGAGCAGATGATCCGTGTGGCCTATGGCGAGAAGCTCCCCCTTGCCCAGAGCGATGTGAAGATTGAGGGCTGGGCGGTGGAAGCGCGGCTCTATGCCGAAGACCCGTATCGTGGCTTCCTGCCCTCTATTGGCCGCCTGACGCGCTATATCGAACCGGCAGAAGGCCCCAGCGGCCCCGGCACGCTGCGCATCGATTCCGGTGTGCGCGAGGGCGATGAAATCTCCATGTTCTATGACCCGATGATCGCCAAGGTGATCGGGCAGGGCGCCACGCGGGAAAAGGCCATCGATGCGCTCGCCGATGCGCTGGACCGCCTGCATGTGGCAGGCCTTCAGTCCAACGCCCCCTTCCTGTCGGCGGTGCTGGAAGAACCCGATTTCCGCAAAGGTGCGATCCATACCGGCTATATCGCCGATCACTTCCCCGATGGCTTCACGGGCACCGCGCCGAAGGAAAACCAGTGGCGCGCCTTTGTGGCGGCCTCTGCGCTGATCCACACGGTGTTTGTCGAGCGCGCCGCCCGTATTCCCGGCCGTATCACGCCTGCACCGCAGGCCTCGCGCCCGCACACCTGGACGGTGATGGTGGACGGCCAGCAATTCCCGGTCGAGATCACGGTCGAGCCCCGGATGGAGCGCGGCTTTGCCGCCACGGTCTGGATGCCGGGTCTGATGGCCGATCCGGTCAGCCTTGAAACGGGATGGCAGCCGGGCGAGCCGCTTCTGGAGATGCGTCTGGGCAAGGAACAGGTCGCGCTCAGCGTTGAAGACCGCACGGAGGGCTATCGCCTGCGCCATCGCGGGTTGTCGGCTGTGGCGCGGGTCTATTCACCGCGCATCGCGGAGCTTGTTGCCCGCCTGCCCGAACGCGAGGAAGCCGACACCGCCAAGCTGGTCCTGAGCCCCATGCCGGGCCTTGTCGTCTCGGTCGATGTGGAGCCGGGCCGCGAGGTGAAGGCGGGTGAAGCCCTCCTCACCGTGGAAGCCATGAAGATGGAAAACGTGCTGCGCGCGGAAATCGACGGCAAGGTGAAAACGGTCTCCGTCAAACCCGGCGACGCGGTCGCCGCCGACGAACTGCTGGTAGAGTTCGAGTAAGCACGCCCAAGATTTTCGTTGACCGGTGGGGCCCTGCGGCTTGACCCTCCGGACAGGAGGGAATCGTGCGCGCGATCTTGCCCCTCTTCAAGACGCGTGGCGGCTCCGGCCTTGCAGTACCGGGAAATAACGCAAAAAGGAGTCGAACAATGAATTTCATGGACGCCGTGAAGGCGGTTTATACCAACTATGTCGGTTTTCAGGGCCGCGCGCGCCGCAGCGAGTACTGGTGGTTCTTCCTGTTCTACCTGATCGTCTACATCGTGCTCTACGCGGTTGATCTCACCGTGTTCGGCTATCCGATGCTGTCGGGTCTTTTCGCGCTCGCAAGCTTCCTGCCGTCTCTGGCTGTCGGTGTGCGCCGCCTGCACGATACGGGCCGTTCGGGCTGGTGGCTCCTGATCGGCCTTATCCCGCTGGTCGGCTTTATCGTGCTCATCATCTTCTATGTTGGCGACAGCCAGCCAGGTGTGAACAAATATGGCCCTAATCCGAAAGGCGTGATCGCCGCCGCCGCCGATGCGGTGACGGGCAGCTAACCCGCTAGGGTCAGATACGGTGTATTTCAGGGCGCGGGGGCTCTCCCGCGCCCTTCTGCGTTCCGGACAGGGGGCGATGATTGACCCCGGCGCGCCATCGGCTAGAACCGGGCGAGATTTCCCGTCCTGCCGCGCTGGAGCGCTTACCCCCTTGCCGATAAGCCTTGCCGCCATCTTCCTGCCCACTGCCCGCGCGAACGCTGACACGTTCTGGCTGGGGCTGGGCATTATCGCGTTTCTCGACGCGCTGCGTCTGACGCTGCTCGATGGCGGGGCGGCGATGATGGGCTGGCTGGTAATTCTGTTCTTTGTGGCGGCGCTGCACATCAACCGCCTGCGCGATGCGGGGCGGCAAGGTCCCCTGGTGATCGTGCCGCTGGCCGCTGGCGTGATGGCCAAGATGGTGGTCGCGCTGATCGCGGTGGCTGTTGCCATGGTGCCGATGTTCCGCCGGCACCTGGAAGCCCAGGGCATTGATGTCAACGATCCGGTGGCGGTGCAGGCCGCGAGCCAGGACCCTGAGATCATGCAAGGGTTTGAACGCTACTGGGTCGAGAACGAGGCCGAGACCATGGCCGCTTTTGCGTCTGGCGACTGGCCCTCTGCCGCGGCGTTCTGGGCGGTGGTGTTCATGATCGGCTTCTGGTTTGCCCGCATGCCCCGCCGGGCGGGGTAGGGTCAGACAGGCGGCTCCACCACCGTCACCTCCCCGAAAATCTCGCCGAAGGCCGATTTCAGCGCATAGTCCGCGTCATCCATCGTCACCGGCAGGCCAAGATCGGCAAGGCTCGTCACCCCGTAGCGCGGATCGGTGATGCCGCACGGCACGATCCCGCCAAAGTGAGACAGGTCCGGCTCCACATTCAGCGCGATCCCGTGAAACGAGATCCAGCGGCGCAGGCGTATGCCGATCGCGGCGATCTTGTCCTCGCGTTTGGGGCCGCCGACTTGCGTGCGGTCGACCCACACCCCCACCCTGTCGCAGCGCTTTTCGCCCTTCACGTTGAAGCGGTCCAGCGCTGTGATGATCCAGCTTTCGAGATTATTGACCAGCTTGCGGGCGTCGCGCCCGCGGCTTCGCAGATCCAGCATCACATAAGCCACGCGCTGGCCGGGACCGTGATAGGTGAACTCGCCGCCCCTGCCTGACCGGTAGACGGGGAATCGCTCCGGTTCGCGCAGGTCTGATGCGTCCGCGCTGGTGCCAGCGGTGTAGAGGGCAGGGTGTTCGAGAAGCCAGACAAGCTCTGCTGCTCTGCCTTCATGAATGGCGTCGACACGGGCCTCCATCGCTGCCACGGCGGCCTCGTAATCGACGGGCGCTGCAGAAACTGCCCATTCCACGGGATTTTGTGCCATTGCGGGCCTTCTGGTTAACACCTCTGAAACCGGGCCAGAACATCGTGGCCTTGCGGGCGGGTTTCAAGAGAGCTGATACACGACGCGAGCGGGAAACGGACAAGGCATTCATGAGTCAGCTGGGCGCGGTACAGATCGAGATTTCAGTGCTTCTGGGGCGTTCACGCCTGCCGATCCAGCAGTTTCTGCGGATGGGCCGGGGCGCGGTGATTCCCCTTGATGCCGCCGAGCACGACGAGGTGTGGATTCTGGCCAACAATCATCCCATTGCGCGCGGCGAAATCATCATACAGGGCGATCATATCGCCGTGTCGATCACCGAGGCAGCCGACGTTCCCGATTATTTTGCTGCCTGATTGTTGTCACGCGGGCGCAGTGGGGGGCTTTCCTTTCGCCTCCGCTCTTGCTACACGCCCGTCTCCCAGTTTGCGGTCGTGGCGGAACTGGTAGACGCGCAGCGTTGAGGTCGCTGTGGGGCAACCCGTGGAAGTTCGAGTCT
>CAZCEG010000274.1:0-3623 GCA_964497275.1 uncultured Oceanicaulis sp. | reverse complement strand
GCTCTTCGCCGAAGGCAAGGTCGGGCGCGATCAGATATTGGACGCCGAAAGCGCCAGCTACCACAGCCCCGGCACCTGCACCTTCTACGGCACGGCGAACTCCAATCAGATGATGATGGAGATAAT
Source organism: uncultured Oceanicaulis sp. (assembly GCA_964497275.1). GTDB lineage: Bacteria > Pseudomonadota > Alphaproteobacteria > Caulobacterales > Maricaulaceae > Glycocaulis. The sequence goes on along the minus strand of CAZCEG010000274.1, from coordinate 3,497 downwards.
GGGCCTGCACGTGCCGGGCTCCGCCTTCATCAATCCCGGCACGCCTTTGCGCGACGCGATGATCAAGGCGACGGCGAAGCGCGCCGCTAAGATCACCGCGCTGGGTAGCGATTACCGCCCACTCGGCGAGGCGATCAATGCCCGCGCCATCGTCAACGCCATTGTCGGCCTGCACGCGACCGGCGGATCGACGAACCACACCCTCCACCTCGTCGCGATTGCGCGCGCGGCGGGGCTCATCATCAACTGGGACGATTTTGACGATCTTTCGCGCGTCACCCCGCTGCTGACGCGCATCTATCCGAACGGCAAGGCGGACGTGAACCATTTTCATGCGGCAGGCGGCATGGCCTTCCTCGTGCGCGAACTGCTCGATGCGGGCCTGTTGCACGGTGATGTGCTGACCCTTGGTGCAGACAGGCTTGCCGATTACGCGACCGAACCCTTCCTCGACGGCGACACACTCGCCTTCCGCCCGGCAGCATCAGAGAGCCTCGATCCCGACGTGCTGCGCCCGGCCTCCGATCCGGTAGCAAAGGATGGTGGTTTGCGGGTGCTAGGCGGACCGCTCGGCCGCGCCGTGATCAAGGTGTCTGCCGTGAAGCCGGAACACCGCGTGGTCGAAGCGCCCGCCCTCGTCTTTGACAGCCAGGACGCCATGCTGGCCGCATTCAGGGAAGGCAGGCTGGAGCGCGACTGCGTCGTCGTGGTGCGCTTCCAAGGGCCGATGGCCAATGGCATGCCCGAACTGCACAAACTGACCCCTGCGCTGGGGGTGCTGCAGGACAAGGGCTTCAAGGTCGCGCTTGTCACGGATGGGCGCATGTCGGGGGCGAGCGGCAAGGTGCCCGCCGCCATCCATTTGAGCCCTGAAGCACTCGCGGGCGGCATGATCGCCAAACTGCGCGACGGCGATGTGATCTGCGTGGACGCCGATAACTGCCGCCTCGATGTGCGGGTGGACGTGGCCGAGCTGGCCGCGCGCGAGGCGGCTACCTGCGACCTCACCGCCAGCCATTCCGGCCTCGGACGTGAACTCTTCGCGGGCATGCGCTCGCAGGTTTCCACCGCAGAGGAAGGCGCAATGGCCCTGCCGGGCCTGACCGAAGGTGCAGCGCAGAATGAGCGCGTGCGCGTATGACGCAGCCAGCCCTTCTGCGATATCTCGCGGCGGATATTGGCGGCACGAATGCGCGCTTTGCCATTGTCGAGGGCTCGGCCAGTTCCGGCTTCACGCTCGCTCATGTCCGGCGCTTCAAGAACGAGGATTTCGAGCATCTGGCCGATGCCGCCCACGCGTTTTTGCAAAGCTGGGACGGGCCTGCGCCGAAGCGGGCCTGCTTTGCTGTTGCGGCACCGATAGGGCCGGGGCGCATCCGGCTGACCAATTCAAGCTGGCGGTTTGATCCTGCAGAGCTTGCCGGGGAGCTTGGCCTCTCGCGGCTGGTCGCGGTCAATGATTTTGCAGCGCAAGCGCGCGGCGCCCCGTTATGCCCGCACACTGATCAGCGCGTCCTGAAGGACGGCGTGCCGCTCCACGACGCGCCGATCTCTGTTCTCGGTCCGGGAACAGGGCTGGGGCTCGGCCTGCTGATGCCGTGCGATGGCGGAATGAAAATCATCGCCACTGAAGGCGGCCACGCCGGCTTTGCCCCGCGCACCGATCTGGAAATTGCTGTCGGCAAGTTCATCGCCGATGAATACGGCTATGTCAGTTGGGAAAGACTGCTGTCGGGCAGGGGGCTGGTGAATATCCACCGCGCCCTTTGTGCGATCGAGGGCGTGATCTGGCCTGCCGTGCGTCCGGAGGAAATAACGGCGCAGGCCCTCGCAGACCCGGACTCGCTGTCGCGCAGGGTGGTGGAGCTCTTTCTGGCTGCGCTCGGAGCCTATGCAGGGGACATCTCCGTTATCACAGGCGCACGCGGTGGCACCTATCTGACCGGTGGGATTTTACCCCGTATCGCCGATCTGGTGCCTGCCAGCGCGTTTGAGGCCCGCAGGGTGCGGCGAGGTCCGATGACGCGCTATGTCGAGGCGATCCCGGTCAGGCTGATCCTGTCCGATGTGGCGCCTCTCATGGGCGCTGCCGCCATAGCCGAGGCAGGCGGGCTCTAGGGCCTGTCAAGGCCCGTCATTTGCCGTTTGGCGCGCCCAGCCTGAACAGCCACAGAAAGCCCGCGCACAGCACGCACAGAATGGTCAGCACGGCCAGTAGCGTCCAGCCGCTCACCCCTTCCTTGAAAAGCGTCCAGAAGAACTGGCCAAGACACAGGCTGGAGACGATCAAGAGGGTCGGCCGCCGCGGCAGGTAGTTGACGATGATCGCACCCAGCGGCGCACCCAGCGCCACAACGGGCGCGGCCGCCAGCCAGTTATGGAAGACGGCGGGATCGATGGCGTAGAGCGCCGGATTGATCTGCCCCAGCACCGCATTCGAGCTGATCCCCACCAGCGAGGTGAACGCCATCAGAAGCACCGAGGTCGGGATCGCCATCTTCAGGTCCGCCCGGTAATAGAGCACCAGCACGGTGTAGATCATCATGTCGATGCCAATACCGGTCAGTGACGCCACCACGCCGCCTGACAATCCGATGGCGAGGCCAACCGGCAGATCAAGCCGGGGGTGCGGGGTGCGGCTTCCTTCGGGGCGCACGATATCGTTGATCTTCAGCCAGTGAATGATCCCGAAGCTGGCCCAGGTGACCGCAAACAGGAGCTTCACCAGAAGGTCAGACGCGTATGGCGCGATGAAGGCGGCGCCCAGCGGGGTCGCAATCAGTGAACCCAGCAGGGCAGGGCGTAGCAGGGCCCAGTCCAGCGTACGCCGGGCCGTCAGGATGAAGATGCTCGCCGAGACCATGCCGATGGACTGCACAGCCAGTCCGAAATTGCGCCCCAGCGTCGCCGGCAGGTCAAACAGCAATACGAGGACGGGAAAGCCGACCGTGCCGCCGCCCATCGGCGTTGAGCCTGCAAAATAGGATCCTGCCGCCATGGCGACGGCAATGGGCCAGTGACCGCTTACCACCGGCCAGAGGCCGTTCAGCGAGACGATCAGGAGCCATGTGCAGTAAAAAGCGGCAAGCCAGGCAAAGAAAGGCCAGAAGCGTCTAGCGCCGGATATGACGAACCCTGCCAGCGCGCCCATAATGCCCCGTTCCCTGGATCATCCCCTTAAAGGAGTTGAGCGCGTTCGGTGCGCGTTTCCTAGGGCGGATGTGCAGAAGTTTCAGCCCTGTGCCATCACTCTGCCGCTTGCCTGCGGTCTGCCTGCAGGATCAGCTTGCGGTAATCATTGAGATTGCCGTCATAGCGCGCAGCGCGGCCATTCTTCACCAGCCAGAGCTGATCGGCTGTGCCTTCTGCCAGATAGACATCGTGGGTGATCAGCACCACCGCGCCATGATAATCGTTGAGCGCGTAGATCAGGGCTTCGCGGCTGTCGATATCAAGGTGCGAGGTCGGCTCGTCGAGGATCAGGATGTGCGGCTTTT
>CAZCEG010000273.1:0-3633 GCA_964497275.1 uncultured Oceanicaulis sp. | reverse complement strand
GGTTTCGCGCGCGACCACGCGCCCGCCAATGGCGGCCTGGATCGGGATCTTGAACATGTGCCGGGGGATCAGGTCCTTCAGCTTCTCGCACATGCCCCGGCCACGCATTTCGGCGCGCGCGCGGTGCACGATCATGGAGAGCGCATCGACCGGCTCCTCATTGACGAGGATCGACATCTTCACCAGGTCGCCCTCGCGATGCTCGATGAACTGATAGTCGAAGCTGGCATAGCCCTTGGTGACGCTTTTCAGCCGGTCGTAGAAATCAAACACCACCTCGTTGAGCGGTAGCTCATAGACCAGCATGGCCCGGCTGCCCGCATAGGTGAGCTCTTTCTGGATGCCGCGCCTGTCTTCGCACAGCTTCAGCACGCCGCCGAGATACTCGTCCGGCACCAGGATCGTCGCCTTGATCCACGGCTCTGCAATCGTGTCGATGCGCACAGGGTCCGGCATGTCGGCGGGGTTGTGCAGGTCCATCACCGTGCCATCGGTCATCACGATCTTGTAGATAACGGACGGGGCGGTGGTGATGAGGTCTACATCATACTCGCGCTCCAGCCGCTCGCGGATCACCTCAAGGTGGAGGAGCCCGAGGAAGCCACAGCGGAAACCGAAGCCGAGCGCGGCGCTGGTCTCCATCTCGAAGCTGAACGAGGCATCGTTGAGCGCAAGACGCTCCACCGCATCACGCAAATCCTCAAAGTCGTTGGCGTCGACGGGGAAGAGGCCGCAGAACACCACCGGAATGGCCGGCTTGAAGCCCGGCAGCATGGAGGAGGTGGGGCGCTTTTCCTCGGTGATCGTGTCGCCGACACGCGCATCACGCACCTGCTTGATCGAGGCGTTAAGGAAGCCGATCTCGCCGGGGCCAAGTGAATCCACATTCACTTTTGCCGGGCGGAACACACCCACCCCGTCCACATTGTAGTTGGCGCCCGTACCCATCAGGCGCACGCGCATGCCCTTTTTCAGCGTCCCCTCATGGATGCGCACAAGGCAGATGACGCCCAGATAGGCATCATACCAGCTATCGACGAGGAGGGCCTTGAGCGGCGCGTTCGGATCACCGGTCTTGGGCGGCGGCAGGCGATGCACGATGGCTTCGAGCACTTCATCAATGCCAAAGCCCGTCTTGGCGGAGATTTCCACCGCGTCGGAGGCATCAATGCCGATCACATCCTCGATCTGGGCGTTCACGCGCTCGGGTTCGGCGGCCGGCAGGTCGATCTTGTTGAGCACGGGCACAATCTCGAGATCAACCTCGATCGCGGCATAGACATTGGCGAGCGTCTGGGCTTCCACGCCTTGCGCTGCGTCTACCACCAGCAGCGCGCCCTCACATGCCGAGAGCGAGCGCGAGACTTCATAGGCGAAGTCCACATGGCCGGGCGTATCGATGAGGTTCAGGACGTATTTCTCGCCATTGCGGGCGGTATAGTCCAGACGCACGGTCTGCGCCTTGATGGTGATGCCGCGCTCCTTCTCGATATCCATATTGTCGAGCACCTGCTCGGTCATCTCACGCGCGGTGAGGCCGCCTGTCAGCTGGATCAGGCGGTCGGCAAGCGTCGATTTGCCGTGGTCGATATGGGCCACGATGGAGAAGTTGCGGATATTCTTCGGATCAGTGCTCATGGGCGGGGAACTAGCACTCGCAAGGCCTTGCGCCAAGCTGGATACGCCGTGCGCACATAAAGGCTTCTAATTGCCTGTTTTCTGGGCTTAGCTTGCCCCCGGATCGGGCGTGAGCGGAGGGTGTGGGGCCCTCCTTGAGGGATTAGATGACGATTTATCGCCTTGTGTATGTCAGCACCGCAAACCCGGAGCTGACGATCCATGATCTTGACCAGATTCTCGATACCGCCCGTGCGCGCAACGAGGCCTCGGGCCTCACAGGGCTTCTGGTGTTTAACGGCTTCAATTTCATGCAGTATCTGGAGGGTCCGGCATCCGCGCTGGAGGCTGTATTCGACGCGATCTGCCGCGATCCGCGTCATTCCGGTGTCGTCAGGGTGTTTGGCGATACCGCCGAAGACCGCCTGTTTCCAGCCTGGACGATGGCCTATGCCCGCACCAGCACCAGTCCCGGCACCAGCGCGGGCGCGCTGAACCTGACCACCGAGGCGCTGAAGGCCTATCTGCCCGAAGACCTGTCGCCAGAGCTGCACATGCTGTTTGTCAGCTTCAACACGATGTCGACCTTCGGATTGACACCGGCGGCGGCCGAGGGTTTCCAGCCAGCCCAATAGGCACAAGGGAACCGGCGCGCGCCCTGATGCATTCTTGTGGTGAAGGCGTTCGCCTTGCCGCCCGCTTTCCTTAATCACGCCTTAACCGGCGCGGATGATGGATAGGGCGGGGGCCTACAGGCTTTTTTGGAGACAGCATTCACCATGCGCAATTCATCCCTTCATGTCCGGTCCGCAGGCCTTCTGGCCGTGGTGCTCAGCGCGGGCCTTGCCCTTGCAGCGTGCTCATCCACCGCTTCGGGCCGCACGAGCGGCGAAAGCGCAGTGGCGGGCGGCCAGCCTGCGCAATCCGGCAGCGCACAGCAGGAAACCTATACCAGCACGGAAATCGTGGACGCCGTGTCGGACTTCTTTGGTGTGACGGCTGAAGCCGCCGGCGTTCTGGTGGAGCGCGTATTTGCCGATCTGGGCGAGCCTGTTGGCTACATCATCGGCGAGGAAGCCTCCGGCGCGGTGGGCGTTGGCCTGCGCTACGGGCAGGGCGACATGGTGCTCAAGGGCGATACCGGCCGCCAGCGCGTCTACTGGCAGGGCCCGTCCATCGGCTTCGATGCGGGCGGCAATGCCAGCAAGGTGTTCACGCTGATCTATAATCTCGATGACGCAAACCGCATCTATCAGCGCTTTCCGGGCGTTGAGGGCAGTGCCTATTTCGTGGCCGGGCTGGGCGTGAACTATCAGCGCGCCGATTACATCACGCTGGCCCCGATCCGCTCTGGCGTCGGTTTCCGGGCGGGCGCGAATGTAGGCTATCTCGCCTATTCGCGCCGCCGCAACATCCTGCCGTTCTAGCCGCCTGAGACCGGCTTTAGCCGTACCGCCATGCCTGCAGCCGCAAGGCTGCAGGCGGCGAGGAAGCCGAGCGCATATTCCGCGCCGAAGCTGAACGCGGCGCCCGATACCGCCCCCATGACCAGCAGCAGCGCGCCGATCACCGTGTTGGACACGGCGGTGTAATGGGCGCGTGTTTCTTCTGTTGCCAGGTCGATCAGATAGGTCGAGCGGCCCAGGCGTACGCCCTCATGGGCGAGCGACAGCACAAAGACGATACCCACATAGAAGGCTGCTGAACCGGCCCACGGCGCACCCAGAAGCAGGCTGGCCAGCACAATAGCAGCGGTCAAAGCCGCTATTGCGCCCGCAGCGGCCATCACAAGCCTGCTGGAGGCGTCTGACGCCCTGCCCCACACCCAACCGCCTGCCGCGCTGGCGAGCGCTCCAGCGAGCAGAAAACCGCCAAGGCCCGCAAGGTCCGCGCCGCTCTGGCCTTGCGCGATGGCGACATAGAAGGGCGTGGCGAGCGCGGTGGAGATAAGGAGCGCGCGCACGATCAGGAAATCGCGCAAGGGCGCCTCCTTCCAGACCAGCGCGAGTTGCGACG
>CAZCEG010000272.1:0-3635 GCA_964497275.1 uncultured Oceanicaulis sp. | reverse complement strand
CAGCAGGACTGCCTGGCGCAGGCCGTCTATTACGAGGCGCGCGGCGAAACCGTGCGCGGGCAGATGGCCGTTGCTGAAGTGGTCCTGAACCGGGTGCGCCACCGCGCCTATCCCGACACGATCTGCGAAGTGGTGTATCAGGGGTCTGACCGCGCCACGGGCTGCCAGTTCTCCTTCACCTGTGATGGCTCCAATGCGCGCGCGCCGCGTGGCCGGGCATGGCGTCAGTCGCAGCTGGTGGCCAAGCACGCCATGCTGGGCTTTGCCCCGCAAATGACCCGTCAGGCGACGCACTATCACACCACGGCGGTCAATCCGAACTGGTCGGGCAGCTTGGTGCAGACCCGCCAGATCGGCGTGCACGTCTTCTACCGCCTGCCGAACCGGGCCGAGCGCGACCTGATCGATCGCGGCATCTAGGATCTGTTGAGCTTGTCCTCAACCGCTTTGCGGGCCACTTCGGCGGCCCGTTCGCGTTTGGCCCGCGCGCCGCGCCCGAAGATCAGCGCAAACACACCCGCCAGCACTACCAGCCCTATCGTGATCTCCAGCATCAGCCTGTCTCCGCGCTGGCGCGCATGGAAAGCCGCTGCCGGCCGTGCAATATGGCCAGCGCCTCGGGGCGGTAGCGCTCGCCCTCCCCTCCATGGATGACGAGACCGGAGAGCAGGGTGAACGGCCCGCGCGCGCCTTTGACCGCCCGCACCACCACCCGCTTTGCAGGCTTGCCGGCGTGGGAGTGGATGGGCTGCACCACAACATCGCCTGTGCCGCGCGCCAGGCTTGCAAGGATGTCCGGCAGACGGTCGGCGCGGTGCACCAGCGTTAGCGCGCCCTTGGGCTTCAAGGCTTTAAGCCCCTTGCGGATCCAGTCGTCCAGCGGCGCATCGCTGATCCATGCCCCGCGCTTTGCGGCAGCGGGTGGGCGCAGCGCGCTTTCATCATCGAAGAAGGGCGGGTTGAAGAACACAGCCTCAAAGGCCTCGCGATGGCCTGCTGCCAGCGCATCACCCGTCTCAAGGCTCACCTGCCCCTCCAGAGCGTTCAGCGCGATGTTGGAGGCGCACAAGGCCGCCATCTCCGGATCGCGCTCCAGCCCCAAAAATCGGGCCTCAGGATAGAGCCGTGCCGCAGACAAAAGCGCCGCGCCTGCCCCGCAGCCAAACTCGCACGCCAGCGCGCCGGGCTTCAGGCTCAGGGCAGAGGCGAGCAAAGCCGCATCAATGCCCGCCCGGTAGCCCTTTACGGGCTGATCCAGCAGCACCTGCTCGCCCAGATAATGGGTGCGCGATACCGCCAGTGCGGTCTCAATCCGTTCGGTCACGGCTTGTCTGTGGCGTCTAGCGCTTCGGCGAGCACGCGCTTTGCTTTCTCGGCCATGTCGTCCGGCACCAGCACGCGGCGTTTGACCCAGGGCAGGGCGCCGCCGAACATGCCTGCCGTTTCCGCGTCCAGCACCACCGTCCTGATGCCCGCCTCCTTCAGCACCGCTTCAGCGAAAGACAGTTTTACCGGATCATTGGTGTTCAAGACCTCGATCACGCGCTATCTCCCTCTTGCCGTGTGCCGTATGGAAGGCTGATTAGCCGCAGTGCGGCCCGCTTGCTGACAGGCAGGCGCGTTTCTATTGTGCCGGGCAATACCCGGCCCTAGCAAGAGTAACCGGAATACCGTGAACGGCTTGCCTGCAAAATCTGTGGCGGACGCCCTGCCAGATCCCGTGACCACGCTGATGGCGCTGGCGGGAGATGACATGGCGCGCGTGGAAACGCTGCTGACCGAGCGCATGGGAAGCCCCGTGGCGCTTATCCCCGAGCTCGCCAGCTGGCTGGTCAGTGCGGGCGGCAAGCGCATCCGCCCCCTGATCACGGTTTCGGCTGCACGGATGCTGGGCTATGACGGCCAAGGCCATCTGGCACTCGCCGGCGCGGTGGAGTTCATCCACACCGCCACCTTGCTGCACGATGACGTGGTGGACGATTCCTCCCTGCGCCGCGGCAAGGCGTCGGCCAATCAGGTCTGGGGCAATCCGCAAAGCGTGCTGGTGGGTGATTTCCTGTTTGCACAGGCCTTCACGCTGATGGTCGATGCCGGATCGCTCGACGCGCTGCACGTCCTGTCGCGCGCGGCGGCGATCATTGCCGAGGGCGAGGTGCGCCAGCTTTCCATGGTGCGCGATATCGCCACCAGCCGGGCCGCCTATATGGAAGTGATCGACGCCAAGACGGCCGCCCTCTTTGCGGCTGCGGCGCGCGTATCGCCCATTCTGGCTGGCCGCCCGAAACGGGAAGAAGACGCGCTGAACACCTATGGCCGCGAGCTGGGCCTTGCCTTCCAGCTGGTCGATGACGCGCTCGATTATGGCGGGCTCGCCGCCATTCTCGGCAAGAATACCGGCGATGATTTCCGCGAGGGCAAGATCACCCTGCCCGTCGCCATCGCGCTGGAACGGGCCAATGAAGCCGAGCGCGCCTTCTGGCAGCGCACCTTCGTGGACGGTCAGCAGAGCGAGGCCGATCTCGATCACGCCATCGGCATCCTCAAGCGCCATGGCGCGCTGGACGAGACGCTGGAGACCGCGCGCGGCCATGCGGCGCGCGCCCGCTCTGCCTTGTCGGTATTTCCGGATAATGACTGGTCGCGCGCGCTGTCTGCGCTGGCAGGCTTCGTGGTGGAACGCGCTTACTAGGCTTTACGCCTGTGCGCGAGGGCGTAGAGCCCGCTCAAAACCGCTACCGCGCTCCAGAACACGCCGAACACGGCTCCGTCCGGCCCTTGCGCGGCAACAAGCCCTGCCATGACGCAAAAGACCGTCAGCGCCGCATAGACCAGCGCCACGCGGCCATGGCTCCAGCCTGAACTGACCAGCAATTGGTAGGCATGCTCGCGATGGGCGTTCAGCGATAGCCGCCCGCCGCGCGCGCGCTTGGCAAGGGTCAGCAGGACGTCTGTCAGAAAGGGCAGGATGAAGAGCGGACCGAGCCAGAGCGATCCGGCAAAGTCTTCGCCTGCCATCATCAGCGCCCCGCCCGCATAGAGCGCGCCTGCGCCAAGCGATCCTGCATCGCCTGCAAACACCTTCGCAGACGGGCGGTTCAGCACTAGGAAGCCGCCAAGACCGCCTGCCAGCGCAAGACCGGCAAAGACGGCAGGCATGGCGCTGACGACCAGCCCCGCCACGGCAAGGCCAGCGCCCGCCGGGATCAGCACGGCGGCCAGCATGCCGTCCGAGCCATCCATGAAATTGCTGGCATTGACTGCCACGAACAGGAAAAGCGCAGCCCCCGGCAGCGCGATCCAGACCGGCAGGGTGAAGGAAATATCCGCCGAAATGCCAATCCATTCCGGCTTTCCGGCAAGGGCTGCAAAGCCAAGGCAGGCGAGCGCCATCACGGCGAACTTCACCCGTGCCGGCAAGGCAAACAGATCATCGCAGAGGCCCAGCGCGGCCATAACGATGACGAAGGCCAGAAGCGCTGCTCCGCCCTCCAGCGGCAAGGGCTGGAAGCTGGCAAGGAAGAACGCCGCGCCCGCCGCCGCGACCACGCCCAGCCCGCCCCCGCGCGGTGTGGGCTCTGCATGCAGGGAGCGCTGTCCGGGCATGTCCAGCACCCGTGCGCGCATGACGAGGAAGG
>CAZCEG010000271.1:0-3645 GCA_964497275.1 uncultured Oceanicaulis sp. | reverse complement strand
GTTTCTGTCGTGGACGTTGGCCTCGCTGCCGGCGACGCCATCTCTGATCTTCTGATCGAGATGAAGGAAAAGGCGCTCGCCGCGTCTGACGTCTCTCTGGATAGCGCTTCGCGCACTGCCCTTAACGAGGACTTCAAGGCCCTGCGTGACCAGATCTCCACGATCGTGGAAAACGCCGAGTTCAATGGCATCAACCTCATTGATGGCTCGGTTACCGGCGGTGTGTCCGCTCTGGCCAATGCTGATGGCACCAACACCATCAACGTCGCCAGCGAGGACATGTCACTGTCCGGCGCGATCCTCGCCTTCTCGGCGGGCACCGAGATCAATACGCAGACGCTCGCGGCTGCTGCCGTGACGTCGATTGACTCGGCGCTGTCGAACCTTAACTCGGCGCTTTCGCGCATGGGTACGGGCTCCAAGTCGCTTGAAATCCACAAGACGTTCGTCTCCAAGCTGTCCGACAGCCTTGAAAAAGGTATCGGCAACCTGGTCGACGCAGATCTTGCGAAGGAGTCTGCGCGTCTGCAGGCCCTGCAGGTCAAGCAGCAGCTTGGCATTCAGGCCCTGTCGATCGCCAACTCGGCGCCGTCCACGGTGCTGGGCTTCTTCCGCTAGGTTAGTGGTGGGGAGAGTGGCGGGGGCATTACGTGGGGTTCTGCCCCCGCCGCTTTCTTTCTCCAGAGTTTAAAGCAGGACGCATCGGGGACACGGGGAATAGCGTTTTCAGGGGGAAAGGGGCGCCGCAACAGCCTGATGGCGCCAACCTGGTGACTGACATGAACACGATACCGTCAATTTCGAGCTCAGAGCCGATAGCGCCCATTGCGCCGGCCGTGGCTCCAGGCACCTCGCAGGCAGCAAGCCGCGCAGGTGCGTCTGCAGTTCAGCCTGTTGGCAAATCTACCCGTCAGGGCTCCAGCGATGCCCGCGATATCCTGCGCCAGAGCGAAGCAATCGAAGAACTGCGCGCCTCACTTACGGCCAACGCCAGAACGCGGCTCCAGATAGAGCGCGATGAAGGCGCAGACGGCCGCTTCATCTACAAGCTGATGGACCCGGAAACCGGCGAAACCCTGCGCCGCTGGCCGCCAGAAAAATTTGGTGATCTTGTAAACTTCCTGCGCGGTCAGAATAGCGGCGTGGTGAACGAGCGCGTCTAGTCTCCGCTCTCGCGCGCGGCCAACCCGGCAGGTTTTTACCTCCTTCACCCGGCAATTTTGTGCCCACCGCCCGCGCGCCCGCTCGCGGGTTTTTGTCTGGCTCCTGCTAAGCTTATGAAATAAATGGGCTTCGGGCCGTTTACCATGATGGCCCCGGTCTTGCTCCTACGTATCGCGACGGCCGCGAAAGGGCGGCCATGCTGATTGGGAGAAGACCGATGGCGCTGAGCGTCCAGACAAATGTTTCGGCGATGATCGCCCTGCAGAATCTCAACAAGACCAATATGGACCTGCAGACCAGCCAGAACCGGATCAATACCGGTCTGCGCATTGCCGGTGCCAAGGACAATTCCTCGGTCTTCGCGGTGGCCCAGTCCATGCGCGCCGATATCGGCGCTCTCGGATCGGTGAAGACTTCGCTCGACCGGGCGGTGTCCATCGGCGATGTCGCGATTGCGGCGGGCGAGTCGATCTCAGACCTGCTCATCGAAATGCGTGAGAAGGCGACGGCCGCGATGGACCCGTCTATCGACAGCTTCGCCCGCGCTGCCTATGACAGCGACTTCAAGGCGCTGATCAACCAGATACAGGTGATCCTCGAGAACGCTGCCTTTGACGGTGCCAACCTGCTCAACGGCTCCATCTCCAACGGCATCGCCTTCCTGGCCGACGCCGATGCGGCCCGCACGGTGACGCTCAACACGCAGGACATGAACTTCTCCGGCGCGATCCTCACCCTTTCGGCAACGGCGAGCCTTGGTACGGTCTCGCTCGCGGCGGCCGCAGTGTCCTTCGTCAATGCCAGCCTTGATAACGTCAACGCGGCTCTCGCCCGGCTCGGGTCTGACCTGAAGAAGATGGAGGCGCACCGCACCTTCATCGGCAAGCTGACCGACAGTCTTACCGCTGGGGTGGGCAACCTCGTTGACGCCGACCTTGCCAAGGAAAGCGCGCAGCTGACCGCCTTGCAGGTGAAGCAGCAGCTGGGCGTGCAGGCGCTCTCCATCGCCAACTCAGAGCCGCAGATCATCCTCTCGCTCTTCGGGCGATAAAAAACCGTACCGATCTGATCGGGCGGGCGGTTCCTTGTCGGAGCCGCCCGCTTGCGTTTTGGCCGATGGCCCTGCTGGCCGCGGAGGCGACTCGCCGCAAGCTGCAACCAACTATAGGTATCCGGGGATGACGCAATGACCGACGCCAGCCAGCCTTTTCTGGCCTATGGCCGTCAGGAGATCAGCGAAGAGGATATCGCCGCCGTCGCGCGCGTGCTCGCGTCCGGCTTCCTGACCACCGGCCCCGAAATCCCCGCCTTCGAGCAGGAGTTTGCCGCCTATACCGGCGCGCGCCATGCGGTGGCATGCTCCAACGGCACGACCGCGCTGCATCTGGCGCTGGATGCGCTGGGCGTGGGGCCGGGCGATGTCTGCATCGTGCCGACGATCACCTTCATGGCGACCGCTAATGCCGCGCGCTATTGCGGCGCTGATGTGGTATTTGCCGATGTAGATGCTGCGACCGGCCTGATGACGCCGGATACTCTCAGGGAGGCGCTGAGGCGGGCCGGAGATAAAGCCAAAGCCGTCCTGCCCGTGCATCTGGCCGGCGTGCAGTGCGATATGGAGGCGATCCACGACATTGCCCGCAAGGCGGGGCTGAAGATCGTGGAGGATAGCTGCCACGCCACAGGCTCGGTGCGCGCCGATGGCGGCATGGCAGGCGATGGGCGCTGGTGCGATGCGGCGACGTTCTCCTTCCACCCGGTCAAGACCTTGACGACGGGCGAGGGCGGTATGGTCACCACGAATGATCCGGCGCTTGCCAGCCTTATGGCGCGCCAGCGCAGCCACGGGATCGAGCGTGATCCGGCCCGCTTCCAGCGCGCAGAAGGGGCAGAAGAGCCCTGGTATCACGAGATGGCGTCTCTCGGCTGGAATTATCGCCTGCCTGATATCAATGCCGCGCTTGGCCGCTCCCAGCTTGCCAGCATGGGCCGGTTTGCCACGCGCCGCCGCGCGCTCACGGCTGCCTATCGCGAGCATCTGGCATCGCTTTCGCCGCTGGTGACACTGCCTGCCGACCCTGCAGGCCAGAATCCGTGCCGGCATCTGATGAATGTGGGAATCGACTTTGAAGGCGCAGGGCGTAGCCGGGCTGATGTGATGGAGGCGCTGAAAGCGCGCGGCATTGGCAGCCAGGTGCACTACATCCCGGTCCACACCCAGCCCTATTACCGCGCCCTCTACGGCGAGCAGCACCTGCCGGGCGCTGAACGCCATTACGCGCGCACTTTGTCCCTGCCGCTCTTCACGGCGATGGGGGAGAGCGGTGTGGAACGGGTGTGTGAGGCGTTGGGTGAGGTGCTTGGCTAACCCTCGAACCCAAGGGGCGTTGTCCTCCCCCGTTTACGGGGGAGGTGTCAGCGCAGCTGACGGAGGGGGGAGTTTTTTTTGAGCGCGCCCCCCTCGGCTCTTCGAGCCACTCC
>CAZCEG010000270.1:0-3669 GCA_964497275.1 uncultured Oceanicaulis sp. | reverse complement strand
AAACCTATCGGCGGATGACCGAGCACTCCCAGCAGGCATATCGTCTGGAGGACGCGCCCGACAGTGTTCATGACGAGCTGATGCAGGGGCTTGAGGCTATTCTGTCCGACGAGGACGCCGACGGTGTTTGAACGCGGCGATATCGCGCGCTTCAACTATTTGTGGGCCCGGCAGGCTGAAGCCGGAGAGGAATCTGGACGTAAGGCCCGGCCAGTATGTGTTGTCATCCGTCTGCCCGGAACGCCAGCCCGCCTCTTCCTCTTCCCGATCACAACCCAGCCGCCTGGGGCAACAAGGATCTCCATTGCCTTTCCAGAGATGGAGCGGCGGCGCGCCGGTCTTGATGCGCCCTGCTGGCTCATTCTCGACGAGTACAATCGCATTGAGGTCGATAATGCTTATGACTTCGAGAGCATCAGGGCGCTAGGCCGGATAAGCCCGGCTTTCCTGAAAAAATAGCCGAAACAATCCAGAGTGCCGCACGCGAGGGGCGTCTGAAGGGTGTCAGCAGGGGCTGAACGGTGATGTAATCGGCCTACTGCCGCCGCGGACCACCCGCGCCGCCGGGCAGGTTTTCCTGACCCGAGATCTGGTCGGTCGGCAGACGGCCCACATTGCCCAGCACCTGCTCGATAATGGTCAGCTCGCGCCCGCGCGTCGGCGTGGTGCGGGAGACATAATCCACACGGCGCGCATCGCTGGCGTCGTATTCCTCCACATTGGCGACCGTGCCGTTCTCATCAAACGTCACGGCGATCACGCGGCGTGCCAGCGTGTTCGGGCGCAGATAGGAGAGGTATTCGCGCGTGTCGGTGATGTAGTACCAGGTGTTCTCTTCAAACGTGCCGCGCACGGACGGGCTACCGAGCGTCGCCAGCAGGGTGGCCTCGGTGTCTTCGCCGACGAGGATTTCGGGCACTTCGCCATCTGTGTAGCGATAGCCGTGCGTGCGCAGGGTCGGATTGCAGGCGGTGATCACCAGCGCGCCCAGCGCTATGCCCGCCACAGTCATCAGACGCAGGGATTTCCGGTTCATGTGCCTTTCGGGCCTCCTCAAGGTGCGTCAGCGCGCGCTATGGCGTTGCTGTCCCTTTTGACCTACCTGTCCTTCATCCTAGCGTCCAGTCCTGCGTTCAGGGAGTACCAATTGCAAGCCTTGCTGAAACTCTTTCGCCGTGACCCTGTGAAGGCGCAGGCAGCCGCGCTTTACAACGCCCTGCTGGACCGAGCACGCGAGCCTGCCCTTTATGGGGAAAATGGCGCGCCGGACACGGTGGATGGCCGGTTCGACATCATCGTGCTGCACGCGGCCCTCGTGATGCGGCGCCTGCGTGAGCAGGGTGAGGAGGGCCAACGCCTCGCCCAGGCCCTGTTCGGACGGATGTTTGACGATCTTGATGCCGCGCTGCGCGAGATGGGCATTGGCGATCTGAGCGTCGGCAAGAAAATCAAGGTGATGGCAGAAGCTTTCTATGGCCGCGCGGCCGCCTATGACACCGCACTGAAGGCCGGTGACTCTGCGGCGCTCAAAGAGGCGCTCTGGCGCAATCTGTTTGATTCGGCGCCCGAGCGGGAAAACGCAGCCAGCGGCCTTGCGGCATATGCGATGGCCGCCGACGCGCGCCTCGCTGCCGTTTCACTCGCCGCGTTCCAGGGTGCAAGCCTGCCGGTGCTCCATAACACTGACTGAGCAGCCAGTTAGCGCGCCTGCGTGTTGCATCGTGGCGTTCAAAGGGTAAGTTGCGGGCCCTTGCACCGGTCTGGGGCCTGATTTTCCGGTGCGGGACAGGATTTCCAGTTTCCGGATAAATTATGACTTCACCGCTTGTTCTTTCCCTCGACGCCATGGGCGGCGATCACGCGCCGAAGGTTGTCGTGGACGGGGTTGTGGCGTTTCTCAAAGGACGCAAGCGCAAGGTGCGCTTCCTGCTGCATGGCGACGAGACGCTGCTGAAGCCACTGGTAGACGGCCATCCCGGCCTCACCGAGGTCTGCGAGATCCGTCACACCGAAAGCCAGGTCGACATGTCGGCCAAGCCCTCTGAAGCGGTACGCCGCTCGCGCGGCTCGTCGATGTGGAATGCGGTGGAGGCCATCCGCAATGGCGAGGCGCACGTAGCTGTCTCGGCAGGCAATACTGGCGCATTGATGGCGATTTCCAAGGTCATATTGCGTATGAAAAAGGGCGTGCATCGCCCTGCCATCGCGGCCAGCTGGCCCGGTCCGAAGGGCTTTACCACGGTGCTCGATGTCGGCGCGAATGTGGAATGCCCACCCGCCCAGCTCGTCGAGTTCGCCATCATGGGCGAGGCGTTCCACCGGGCCCTCCATGGCGTGGACCGGCCCACGGTCGGCCTTCTCAATGTCGGTCAGGAAGAGCTCAAAGGTAATGGCACTGTGCGCGATGCGGACGCGCTGCTGCGGGCTGCCGGCCTCGACATGGATTACCAGGGATTTGTGGAGGGCAACGACATCTCCCTTGGCAAGACCCATGTCGTGGTCACGGACGGGTTTACCGGCAATGTGGCGCTGAAAACCGCTGAAGGCACCGCGCGCCTCGTTGCGGGCTGGGTGCGTGAAGCGCTCACCAGCTCCCTGATCGCGAAGTTCGCCGCCGCGCTTCTGCAACTAGGCGCGCTCGATCAGCTGCGTGCAAAGATGGACCCCAACAACGTCAATGGGGGGGTGTTCCTCGGCCTTAATGGTGTGGTCGTCAAAAGCCATGGCGGCACAGACGCGGCCGGGTTCGCCACGGCGCTACGCATTGCGCTGGAAATGGCTGACAGCGCCTTTCTCAACGAGATCGAGCGCAATCTCTCCCTGCTGGCGGCGGTCAATACCGCCGAGGCCGATGCGGCGGGCGCATCGCGCGAGGAGATGACAGCGTGACAGGTATCCGTTCGCATATCGCCGGGATCGGCACCTATTTGCCAGCCCGCGTGATGACCAATGCCGACATGTCGGAGATCGTCGAGACGTCTGATACGTGGATCCGCGAGCGTACCGGCATCGCGCAGCGCCATATCGCGGCGGACGATGAGTACACTTCCGATCTTGCGGTAGAGGCGGCCCGCGTCGCCATCGCCGATGCCGGCAAATCGATTGCGGATATCGACCTTATCGTGGTCGCGACCGCCACGCCTGACCTGACCTTTCCGGCGACCGCGACCATTGTGCAGAACAAGCTTGGCATTCATCACGGCGCCGCGTTCGACGTGCACGCGGTCTGCTCAGGCTTCCTCTATGCGCTCGCTACGGCAGACAATTTCATCAAGGCCGGGCAGGCGACCCATGCGCTGGTGATCGGCGCGGAGACCTTCTCGCGCATCCTCGACTGGACGGACCGCACGACCTGCGTGCTCTTCGGTGACGGGGCTGGGGCAATGGTGCTCTCTGCGCAAGGTGAGGGCGAAGGCCTGATCCGCACCCATCTGCGCTCTGACGGCCAGTTCTGCGATCTGCTTTATGTCGATGGCGGGCCGTCGCGTACGAAAACGGTGGGTCATCTGCGCATGCAGGGCAATCAGGTCTTCCGCCATGCCGTGGGCAAGATCGCCGGCTCCATGCAGGAGCTGGCTGATATGGCCGGCATCCCGATCAGCGAGATCGACTGGTTCGTGCCGCATCAGGCCAATCAGCGCATCCTTGAAGGCGTTGCCAAAAGGCTCT
>CAZCEG010000269.1:0-3691 GCA_964497275.1 uncultured Oceanicaulis sp. | reverse complement strand
GCCTCGGCAAAGGCCTGCTCCCATTGCGGGGAGAGGGCAAGAACGGGAAGCGCGCCATCCGGCCCACGATTGGCAAAGCAGAGCTGGCGGGCAAGGCGGGTGCGCACATGTTCGGTGATGGCGTCGAGATTCTGCGTCGCGGCTGACGCCTCGGCGATGCCCTCGATGATGCCTGCAAGGTCGCGGATGGAGACCCGCTCGCGCAGCAGGTTCTGCAGGACGCGCTGAATGCCCGCCCGCGTGACCTGTCCCGGCGTGATGTCGTCAACGAGCTTCTTGTGCTCCTTGGAGAGGCCATCCAGCAGCTTCTCTGTCTCCGAGTAGGAGAGCAGATCGGCCAGATGCTCGCGCAGGAGCTCGGTCAGATGGGTGACGAGCACGGCAGCGGGGTCCACGATGGTGAGGCCCCGGAAGGTGGCTTCCTCGCGCGCGGTCTCCTCGATCCACGTCGCGGGCAGGCCGAAGGCGGGCTCCTTCACGTGGGTGCCGGGCATGGTGATCTGGTTGCCCGCAGGGTCCATCACGAGGAGGTGGCGGATTTTCAGCTGGCCGAAGCCTGCCTCCATCTCCTTGATGCGGATCACATAGTCTTCGGCCGCCAGCTGCATGTTGTCGATGATACGCACGCTCGGCAGGATGAAGCCGGTGTCCTGCGCCAGATTGCGGCGCAGCGCCTTGATCTGGTCGGTCAGGCGGCGGCCCTCCACATCATTGATCAGTGGCAGAAGGCCATAGCCGAGCTCGATCTTCAGCTCGTCAATATGCAGCGTTTCCTCGATCGGCGTTTCGGTGCGGGTAGCGGCGCTGGCCGTTTCCAGCCGCTCGCTTTCGGCCTGCGCTGCCGCGCGCCGCTTGGTCTGCCGGTTCATCACGAAGGCGGTGCCGCCTGCGGCCATCGCCAAAATGGCAAACGGCAGAAGCGGCATGCCGGGCAGCAGGCCGATGGCGATGGCCGCAGCAGACACCATCGCCATGCCCGTGGGGTTGGCTGTGAGCTGACCCATCACGGCCTTGTCGGCTTCGCCTTCCACACCCGCTTTGGAGACCAGAAGACCGGCAGCGAGCGAGACGATGAGGGCCGGGATCTGCGAGACCAGGCCGTCGCCAATCGTCAGGGTGGAGTAGGTGGACGCGGCATCGCCAAACGCCATGCCGGACTGGGCAACCCCGATAATCATGCCGCCGATCAGGTTGATCGAGGTAATAAGAATGCCCGCCACCGCATCGCCGCGCACGAATTTGGAGGCACCGTCCATGGCGCCGAAGAAGTTGGACTTGTCTTCCAGCTCCTTGCGCCGGGTGCGCGCCTCGTCCTCGGTGATGAGGCCGGCAGAAAGGTCGGCATCAATGGCCATCTGCTTGCCGGGCATGGCATCGAGCGTGAAGCGGGCGGCCACTTCCGCAATCCGGCCCGAACCCTTGGTGATGACCACGAAGTTCACGATGACGAGGATCACGAACACAATGATCCCGATGACGAAGTTGCCCTGCATCACGAAGGCGCCAAACGCCTGGATGATGTCGCCTGCCGCATCCGTGCCCTGATGGCCTTCCGACAGGATCAGGCGTGTGGAGGCGACGTTGAGACCAAGCCGCAGCATGGTCGCGATCAGCAGGATCGCCGGAAAGGCCGTAAACTCCAGCGGCGTGCGGATGAACAGCGCCGTCATCAGGATCAGCACCGAAAAGCAGATCGAGATCGCCAGCGTGATGTCCAGAAGGGCGCGCGGCATGGGCAGGATCAGCATGACGAGGATCGCCAGCACGCCCACAGCCATGGCGACATCCCCGCGCGCGAAGCGCGCGCCGATCTTGCGCCAGTCTAGCCCGCCGGTGGCGGTGGTTGCGGGAGTGTCAGCCAAGGAACTTTCTGTCCTTTACCTAGGTCGTTTTCCCGGCGGAAGCCGGGATCCAGACAATGGGCTGGGCCCCGGCTTTCGCCGGGGAAACCCAGTTTTAGTTACGCCGCGCCGGCCCGGCCCTCGCCGGGAGCGGGCACGTGAATGCCCTGATCGGTATAGAGCTTCAGCTTGTTGCGCAGCGTGCGGATCGAGATGCCCAGAATATTCGCCGCATGGGTGCGGTTGCCGAGGCAGTGATCGAGTGTCTCGAGGATCAGGTCCTGCTCCACCTCTGCCACCGTGCGGCCAACCTGAACGCGCGCGGCATCCGCCGCTTCGGCAGCCTGACGGGCGATGCCGCCACTGGCGCTGCTGAAGGCTGAGCCATCGGGCGCGCGGATCGCATCCGGACCGATCTCGGTGCCGGACGCCAGCAGCACTGCGCGGTGCATGGCGTTTTCCAGCTCGCGCACATTGCCCGGCCATTCGCGTGTGGTGATCTGCAGCTTGGCCGCCTCGTTCAGCGAGCGATAGGGCAGGCCATTGGCGGTCGCGTACTTCTTGAGGAAGTGATCAGCCATGGCGAGCGCGTCCTCAGGCCGGTCGCGCAAGGGCGGAATGGAGAGGTTCACCACGTTGAGGCGGAAGAGCAGGTCTTCGCGGAAGCTGCCCTCGCGCACCGCCTTCTGCAAGTCACGGTTGGAGGTGGCGAGCACGCGGATATTGACCTTGACCGGCGAAGTGCCGCCAACCCGGTCGATCTCGCGCTCCTGCAGCGCGCGCAGCAGCTTTGCCTGCAGGCGGGCATCCATCTCGGAGATTTCATCGAGCAGCAGCGTGCCGCCATCAGCTTCCTCGAACTTGCCGACCCTGCGAGCAATCGCGCCGGTGAACGCGCCCTTCTCGTGACCGAAAAGCTCTGATTCCAGGAGGTTTTCCGGGATGGCAGCGCAGTTTACCGAGACGAAGGGCTTGGCGGCCCGCTTCGACTTGCGGTGCAGATAGCGGGCCATCACCTCCTTGCCGACGCCGCTCTCGCCGGTGATCAGCACCGAGGCGTCAGACGCGGCAATGCGGTTGGCCATATCCACGACCTGCTTCATGGACGGATCGCGCGCGATCATCGGGCGGTCATCATCGCTAACCGCTTCGAGGACGGCAGCCATCAGCTCTGCGTCGGCGGGTAGCGGGATGAATTCCTTGGCCCCTGCGCGGATGGCCGTTGCCGCCTGCTCGGGGCGCACATTCACCCCGCAGGCTACCACCGGAACGGAGATACGTTCTGCCTCATTGGCTGCGATGAAGGCGCCGATATCGACGGTGACATCGATCATCACGAGATCCGCCCCGCGTCCTGCCCGCAAGTATGCGGTGCCTTGAGCGGGCGTATCGACCTGCGCGACCTTCGCGCCGCGATCCATGGCCATCTTGGTTGCGGTCCCGGACTGGCCGCCGAGCGAGCCGACTATCAGTACACGCATGGCTCAGAGCCTCCCTGATGCAGTCTGGTGGACGGGTGCGCGCATCATGCCGTGTCTCCGTCCTTGATGATTTCGGTCATGGTGACGCCCAGCCTGTCATCGACCACGACGACCTCGCCGCGCGCCACGAGCCGGTTGTTGACGTAGATGTCGATGGCCTCACCGACCTTGCGATCAAGCTCCAGCACCGAGCCGGAGGTGAGCTTCAACAGCGAGTTCACATCGATATGCGCCTTGCCGAGGACCGCCGAGATATTGACCGGCACGTCATAGACGGGCGCGAGATCAACCGCGGTGCGGATCTGTTCGTCGATCAGGGACTGGGAGGGAATCTCCATCGGCGCGGCATCGCTGCCGCGCGCGCTGTCG
>CAZCEG010000268.1:0-3695 GCA_964497275.1 uncultured Oceanicaulis sp. | reverse complement strand
GTCCGCACCCTTGTCCAGAATTTCCTTTTGCGGCTGAAAGGCAACCCCGCCAATCAGCAGCGCCATGGTCAGCTTGTGGTTCTTCGCGTAGAGGCGCACATTCTGCGCCACCTGGTCGGCCAGTTCGCGCGTGGGGCACAGGATCAGCGAGCGCGGCATGCGGGCGCGGGCGCGGCCACGCGAGAGGCGCTCGATCAGCGGCAGGGTGAAGGCGGCGGTCTTGCCCGTGCCGGTCTGGGCAATGCCCAGCACGTCCCGGCCAGTCAGTGCCACCGGAATGGCACCGGCCTGAATGGGGGTAGGAGTGGTGTAGCCAGCGTCCTTGATGGCAGCCAGCAGGTTCGGGCTCAGGCCCAGTTCGTCGAAAGTCATGCGCCTCGTATCCGCCCCGTGCGTAAGTGTGGTGGGGCGCGTTTCAAGCAGACAGCGCAGGATGCGCGGATCGAACCCTGCTTGCGCGGAGCACAATATGCGCACCGGGCTTTGAGTCAACGCATGCTAGCGAATACGTGATGTATCCCTGCCGCAGTGTGGCCAAAGGTCCATACCCGCGGCAGGGACAGAGCACGTTAGTGGCGATAGCCGTACTGCCCGTCCGGCACCCGTTCGGCATAGCGCGCGGCAAGGCGTGACTGGCGCGAGACCATGGACTGGCTGACCCCGTCAATCACGACGGCTACGGGTGCGCTCAGCACCTCCAGCGGATCACCGTCCCAGATCACCACATCACCGGCATAGCCCGTTGCCAGCGCGCCATAGCGGTCACCTACGCCGTGAATCTCCGCCGGGGTAAGCGTGATGGCGCGGAAGGCATCTTCCCAGCTCGCCCCGTGCGCTACCGCATTGCCGGCATGCTGGGTGATCAGGCGCGGATTGAAATAGAGGTCTGCGCTGATCGTGGTGTAGGCGGTCTGCACGCCTGCGGCATGCAGGCGGGCAGGGGCGTCAAGGCGCGCCGCCAGAATGTCGAAGCTGGCCGGCAGGTTGCGCAAGGGATCGATGATTACGGGGATGCCGGCCTCTGCCAGTTCTTCGGCCACCATCCAGCTTTCTGCCGTCCCCACGAAGACGAAGCGGGCTGCAGGATGTTCCTGCGAGAAGCGGATGGCCCGGCGGATGTCGGATGCGCGCTCCACCTGCATGAAGATCGGGATTTCCCCGCGCACGGCAGACACCAGCGCGCCTGCATCAAACCGGTTGATCGCATCGCCTTCGTGGTGGGCCATGAAGCGGCCTGGATAGAAGCGCGCATCTTCGAATGCGGCGCGAAGATAGGCCCAGGCCGCGTGCCGTGAACCACCGGCCATCGACGCGCCCGATTGCGACATGTCGACATAGAGGAAGGTGCGCGTGGCAAAGAGCGAGACGGGCGAGCCGGAGCTGTCGGCCAGTCCGCCGCGCCCGGCAATGATGCCGCGCCCGGTGGAGGGGAAGACCGCAAAGCGGGTGATGCCGCGTCTGCGCGAATCCGGGATATGCCCGCCTGCAGGATTGAACGCGTCGGCCACATCCACTGCGGCGGTGAAGCTCGCCCCCGGCGCGGCGACGTCCGAGGTGGAGATTTCTCCGCTCACCTCAATCAGGCCGAGCTGGGTGTGCGGATGGAAGATGCCGGGCGTTATCCAGCCGCCTTGCGCATCGATCACCTCGACGCCAGCGGGGATGGACACGTTTGCGCCCGCCGCCTCGATCACGCCATCGCGGATGAGGACGGTGCCGCTTTCGATGATCCCGGCTTCGGTATTGGTGATGACGCGGCCATTGGTGACCGCAATAGTCTGGGCAGAGGCTGCACCGAGGCCGATAGCGGCGGTGGCAACAGCGAGAAGAAGTGATTTCAACATGTCAGAGCACTCCTTCGCCGGGTTGGCCGAGGGTGAAGTCACGCACCGTGCGCCGTTCCGGGTCATCGCGATCAAACATCAGCGCGCCGTCAATATAGACGTGATCGGCCAGGGCGTAGGTGGAGAAGGGGTGGGCGGACCAGAGCACGATATCGGCGCGCTTGCCGACTTCGATGGAGCCTGTCTCGTCGAAAATGCCGAGCCCGCGTGCCGGGTTCGCCGTCATCCATGCCACCGCTTCGCCGTCGGAGACCTCGATGCCGAGCCTGCGGCCAGCCCCCAGCGCCTTGGCCACCTCCTGATTGAGCCGCTGTATGCCCAGCTGGTCATCAGAGTGGATCATGGCGCACGCGCCGGCGGCGTGGACAAGGGCGAGGTTCTCGTTGATGGAATCGTAGGCTTCCATCTTGAAGCCGCCCCAGTCTGCCCAGACGGCGGCGCACACATCATCTTCTGCCAGCAGATCGCCAATCTTGTAGGCCTCCACCGCGTGGTGGAAGGTGGTGACGCGATAGTCGAACTCGCGCGCCATATCGAGGACCAGAGCCATTTCATCGGCGCGGTAGCAGTGCATCTGGACGAGGATTTTCCCCTCCAGCACGCCCATCAGCGTATCAAGCTCGAGATTGCGCACGGGCGGCGTGGCGTCCGCATCGCCTGCCTCCCAATAGCGCTCCCAGGCCCGGCGATATTCCACCGCGCGCTGCCACGCCTCGCGATAGCCGGCCATATTGCCCATGCGCGAGCCCGGCGCGCGGCCCTGACTGCCATAGACGCGCTTGGGGTTTTCGCCGCAGGCCATTTTGAGGGTGTAGGGCGCACCCGGGAATTTCATTCCCTGTACCGAGCGTGAGGGCACGTTGCGCAGGGTGATGCCGCGACCGCCGAAGAGATTGGCAGACCCCGGCAGCACGTGCAGCGTCGTCACCCCGCCGGCCAGTGCCGTGTCAAACCCCGGATCCTGTGGCCAGACGCCATGCTCTGCCCAGACTTCTGCCGTGACCGGCGCCGTAATCTCATTCCCGTCCTGATGCGCTGAAACACCCGGAGACGGATAAACGCCAAGGTGGGAGTGGATATCGATGAGGCCCGGCGTCACATATCGCCCGCGCCCGTCAATGATCACCGCGCCTTCGGGTGCGGTCAGGCCTTCGCCGACGGCGGCAATGCGCCCGTCCTGCATCAGGACATCGTGGTTTTCCAACTCGCCGCCAATGCCGTCAAACACGGTTGCGCCCTGAATGAGCACGACTTGAGACGGGAAGGGGGTGTAGGTGGAGGGGTAGGGGTCAGGATTGAAACGGACAAGCCCGTCGCCGTTGTCAGCGCTGGCACCATTGCCGGTCTCGCCCGCGTCGCCATTACAGGCGGCAAGGCCAAGGGCCGCAAGCCCCGCCAGCGCTCCCGCCATTATCGGCCATAGCGCGCCTGTTTTCCGTGAACCGTGTATCGCCAACGTCTGGCCCTCCCCGGATTACTGCGTTGAGGGCAGGTTCGCCGGAATCTGCCAGAGGGGGAAGGGGGTTATTGTGTTACGTCAGCGCCAAGCGGTTAATCTGTCTAAGGTGGCGCCATCTACGTATCCAATGTAGCTGTTCCGGAGGCGTTTTAAATCTAACCTTATCAAATCTCTGTTGTTAAAATCAGATTTATTGTAGGAAATTGTTGTCTCGTTTATTAAAATCATAAATCGTTGAATGCAGAGTTTTATCATGTTTTGATCGCGAGCCTCTATTTTTCCGTCGTATAATCTATTTGAGAAGCGCTGATAGGCATTTTTGGCTTCGACCAATATGTTAGGGGCTGTCCCATATGTTCAGCTTCGTGAGTGTGGTTTGAGCCATTTTCGCA
>CAZCEG010000267.1:0-3700 GCA_964497275.1 uncultured Oceanicaulis sp. | reverse complement strand
TCTGATCTTCGGTGTCGCGGCCTGCGCAGGACCGGTCAGCGAGCCAAGCCGGGCCGCGATGATACAGGACATGGCCCAGCTGTTCGAGATCAGCGAGGCCGAAGCAACCGAACTCGCCGCCCGGGCGGCATGGCATGTTGGCGGGATGATTGACCCGCTTAATGTGGTGAACAGGCTGACCGATATCGTGGCGGAAAAAGCAGGCAATGCGGCGCTGTCATCTCTGGCGCCAATCATTCAGGCCAGCGCGGCCCGCACCGAAATGCAGAGCGCGGACCAGTCCGCCTTCATCGCGAAATTCCGGCGCCGGGCGGGTCTTGCCTGACACCATCTGCGCCTCTCCCCTTGCATGGCGCGCCGTGATCGGCTGATCTCCGCTTCAACCTCATTCCCCTCCACCCGGGAGATCAGACCGACATGCAGCTCAATCAGGCCAGCTGGCCCGAAGTCGAAGCCTATCTGAAAAAGTCCAGGGGCATCGTCATCCCGATTGGTTCTACCGAGCAGCACGGACCGAATGGCTTGCTGGGCACCGATGCGATCTGCCCGGAAGTGATCGCCAAGGCAGCGGGCGACGAGGCGGGTTTCCTTGTAGGCCCGACCTTCAATGTCGGCTCTGCCCAGCACCACTTAGGCTTTACCGGCACCATCACCCTGCGCCCGACCACCATGATCGCGGCGCTTAATGACTGGATCGACAGCCTGCACCGGCATGGCTTCAAGCGCATCCTGTTCTTCAACGGCCATGGCGGCAATATCACCACGCTCGACGCCGCCTTCGTGGAGAGCTATGCGGCCTGGTCACTCGATGGCGAGGCCTGCCCCTACAAGCTGAAACAGACCTCCTGGTGGATGTTCCAGGAGGTGGCCGATGTCTGCAAGGAGCTGTTCCCGGAGGGCGATGGCAGCCACGCCACCGCATCCGAGGTAGCCGTGACCTATTACGCCTACCCGGAAGCGGTCAAAAAGGTGGATATGAGCCCGCGCATCGCGCCGGAAGGCCGGTTCACCGATGCGGCAGACTATCGCAAGAACTTCCCCGATGGCCGGATCGGCTCCGATCCCTCGCAGGCCACGCCGGAGAAGGGCAAGCGTATCGTCGGGGTGGCCGCAAAGGCCCTCATCCGCGAGGCGGAAGCCTTCTTCGCCAGCTGATCTGGCTACTGGCCATTGGTGACAAGGTAACCGCGCGCGCCTATATCGGCGCCATGAGCACGCCTGTGACAGACACCGATGCTATCGCGCCGCAGGCGGGGCCGGGCCGTATGGACCCGGCTCACTCCCAGCGCATCAACACGCTTGCCACCGTGCTGTCCGTCAGCGTGGCGAGCATTCTGGTCATCGCCAAGCTGGCGGGCTGGTGGGCGTCAGGCTCCATCGCGCTGCTGGCAAGCTTTTTCGACTCGCTTCTGGACCTGGCTGCCTCGATCACGGCCTTCCTTGCTGTGCGCTATGCTGCCCGGCCAGCCGATAACGAGCATCGCTTCGGCCACGGCAAGGCAGAGGCCTTTTCCAGCCTCTTGCAGGCCGTTCTGGTCGCCGCCTCGGCGCTGTTCCTGTTCGTGGAAGGCACGCGCCGCCTGATCGATCCCCAGCCCGTGGAGGCAGGCGGCTGGGCGCTCGCCGTGATGGCGCTCTCGCTGGTCCTTACGCTCGGCCTCATCCGTATGCAGACCTTCGTGATCCGCCGGACGGGCTCCATCGCGGTCACCGGCGACAGGGCGCATTATTCGGCTGACCTGCTGTCGAACCTTGCCGTCATGGGCGGTATCGCCATTGCCGTGTTTGCAGGCTTTGAGCGCGCCGACCCGATCCTCGCCCTGTTTGTCGGGGTGCTGCTTGCGAAATCGGCCTTCGAGCTGGGCCGGGACTCGGTCAATCAGCTCCTCGACAGGGAACTGCCCGATGCTACCCGCGCCCATATCGAGGCGCTGCTGACCGATGATCCCCGCGTGCTTGGTATTCACGAGCTGCGCACCCGCGCGGCAGGCCCGCTGATCCACATTCAGGTCCACATGGACCTTGATCCCTATCAGAGCCTGAAAGACGCCCATGAGGTGGTGGTGGATGCCGAAAACCGCGTGCTGGCGCACTATCCGGCGGCGGACCTCCTCATACACTCTGATCCCAAGGGCTATGGCGAGGCGCACGGGCGCGGTTTCTTCGATGCCGATCCCGAGCCGCATGATGGCGGCGTGTCGCCGGGTGCAGTCACCCCTGTCGATGATGGCAAAAGCGCTTAAACCGGCCCGCAAAGCGCATTAGAGCGGTTTGCATGATGATCCTTCACCACTGGCCCCTTGATCCCTGGTCGCGGCAGGCGCGTCTCGCGCTGGCCGAGAAGGGCTGCAAGGTGGAGCTGCGCTTCCAGCGCTTCTGGGATCCGGACGAGGACTTCTACAGCCTCAACCCCTCAGGCCTCACCCCGGTTCTGGAAGACCGTTCAGGCGATGAGACACTGGTTCTGGTGCAGGCAGAGGCCATCCTCGCGCATCTGGAAGAAACACAGCCCCAACCGCCACTATTGCCCTCAGACCGTGCAGGCCGCGCCGAAGTGCGCCGCCTCGTCACCTGGTTTGACCGCAAGTTCGATGCGGAGGTGAACGCCTATCTGCTGCACGAGAAGCTGGAAAAGTGCATTCAGGGGCTCGGCGCGCCTGATGCCGACATGATCCGCGCCGGACGCGATCATCTTCGCCAGCATCTCGACTATATCTCGACCCTTCTGGAGGCCCGCGACGGTCTTGCCGGACCGCGCTATGGCATGGCCGATCTGGTGGCGGCGGCCCACCTCTCCTGCATCGATTATCTCGGCGATGTGCCGTGGGACAGCTTTCCGGCCGCCAAGGCCTGGTATGAGCGGATCAAGTGCCGCCCCTCCTTCCGCTCCATCCTCGATGACCGCCTGCCGGGCATGCCGCCTGCACGCTGGTATGCCGATCTGGACTTCTGACGCAGCCGCTGTGCTCCGTTAACCACACCAGCGTGCAAACTTACCACAGTTTAATGCGCGGCGGCTTGGCCTCGCCCGAAGAGCCGTGTAACAGAGCCTCTCAGCGGCAGCGCGTTTTGGCGCACCGCGTATCAGGAGGTCTTGTCAGACCCATGCGATCTGAAATCTGGAGCGCCCTTAGCCGCAAGCGGTAGCGTAAAGGGGCATCGGTTCATTCAAGGCGAGCGCACGCGCGCCCCCTGCCGATACATCTCCCCGACCCCCGCCGCTGACATCCTGTTTTCAGACCCTGATCCGGGTACCCGCACTCCTTCGTGTGCCGGGCTACCCCCCTTCTTCGAGACTTATCATGAGCGAGCATTTTGACGACGACGCGCCGGGCGCGCGCGTACTTTCCAACTCCGCCGTGCTGGCATTCCTGTGGCGGCAATGGCGCCGCCGCCCGTGGCTGTTTGCAGCCCTTGTGGGCTTCACCCTCGTGGCAACAGCGGTGGATGTGTTCATCCCCGTGGCCGCGGGCCGCCTGATCGACAGCATGACAGGCAATGGTGATGGCGGCCACTGGATGGCCTTTGCCGTTTTCCTCGGCCTTGCCATCACCTTCCATGCCATGCGCCAGATCGCGGTGCGCTTCGAGATCCGTTTTTCCAGCGCCAACATGGCCGACATGACGACGGAGTCGTTCGCCAAGGTGCAGCGCTTTGCGCTGGACTGGCATGCCAACACGTTTGCCGGCTCTGTCGTGCG
>CAZCEG010000266.1:0-3726 GCA_964497275.1 uncultured Oceanicaulis sp. | reverse complement strand
CAGGGCTTTGGCGTCTTCAAGCCGCGCCTTGCCGAAGTGGCGGTTGAGTATCTTGCGCCCATCGCGGACACTTATGCCCGCCTCCTCTCTGACCGCGCCGAGATCGATCGCATCCTCACCGCAGGGGCGGAGAAGGCCCGCACCGTTGCCGAACCTGTCATCGCCGAGGCGCGCGATCTGGTCGGCTACTGGCGGGCCTGAGGCGGCACACCAGCCCTTGCGGCAAAACGCCTGTCTTCCCGGCATGGCCTTGTCACTTGGGCCGTTTCACCTCAAGTAAGGGCCAGCGCCTGCCGGGCGGCTGGCGTCCGGTTTTGCACGTGTTCACGGGGGTTCCTGACATGAACGGTTTGACGTCTCGCGCCATGATTGGCCTCATCGCTGCTCCGGCCCTGCTGCTCGCCGCTTGCGGTGACGCAGCGGACACAACGACCACCGAACCTGCCGCTCCCGCGCCCGCAGAGGATGCCATGGCCGCGATCGAGGCTTCCGTGCCGGTTGTCACCTCCGGCTGGGTGCGCACCCCGCCGGCCGGGCGTGACGTGACCGCAGGGTATGTGACGCTTCTGGCCGAAGGCGAGGATGACCAGCTTGTCGGAGCCAGCTCGCCCATCGCTGCGCGGGTGGAAATCCACACCATGGAAGATGATGGCGAGGTGATGCGCATGCGTCAGGTGGAAGCCATCGACCTGCCCGCGGGCGAGCCGGTCGCGCTTCGCCCCGGCGGCGACCATCTGATGATTTTCGGCGTCGACACCGCCGCCCTCGATGGCGAGATGGAGATCACGCTGGAGTTTGCCAGCGGCGCGCAGACAACTGTCCGCCTGCCCCTGAGCGCCACCGAGCCGCAGGCCGATGCGCCCGCCAGCACGGGCGGCCATGAGGAGAT
Source organism: uncultured Oceanicaulis sp. (assembly GCA_964497275.1). GTDB lineage: Bacteria > Pseudomonadota > Alphaproteobacteria > Caulobacterales > Maricaulaceae > Glycocaulis. The sequence goes on along the minus strand of CAZCEG010000266.1, from coordinate 2,837 downwards.
GGACCATTCCACCATGGACCACTCTGGCATGGATCACTCTGGCATGGACCATGGCGACGCCCACCAGCGCGGCGATCATCACGAGCCGGTAGAGGACGAGGGTGAAGAGGAATAGGCCTCGCATTCCCTCGCCCTGCCGCCTTTGCCTTTAACGGCAGACCGCACACACGAAAACGCCGCCGGATGGTCTCCGGCGGTGTTTTGGTGTTGGTAAGGGTGACATCGCCAGAATGTTCTTTTAATGTTCTGTTGGCGAGGCGGCAAATCAGCTTAGTCTCACAAACAACACCGGGAGCGCTCAGCCGTGTATATGCCGCCCAAAAACATGCTGTCTTCACTGGAATTATGCGCCGGTGCAGGTGGACAGGCCCTGGGGCTGGAGCAATCCGGGTTTGGTCACGAGTGCGTTGCGGAAATCGATACCGATGCGTGCGCAACTCTGCGGATGAACCGCCCGAGCTGGCGGATTTTTGAAGGCGATATCCGCGCATTCGATGTGTCCGCTTATAAAGGTGTCGACCTCGTGGCGGGGGGGCTTCCCTGCCCACCATTTTCCGTTGCAGGCAAGCAGCTTGGCGCACTGGACGAGCGCAATCTCTTCCCGGCAGCGCTTGATATCATTGATGAAACGCGCCCCGGCGCAGTGATGATCGAGAATGTGCGGGGGTTTCTCGGCGCAGTGTTTGAAGATTATCGGAGCGATCTCAAAAGGCAGCTCCAAAAACTCGGATATTGGTGCGACTGGCGGCTGCTCAATGCGTCGGACTTCGGCGTGCCTCAGCTGCGGCCACGCGTCATCATCGTCGCCATAAAGCACGCTTTCCGCGACCAGTTCGAGTGGCCGGCCCCAGCCCCAATCAACCCGCCAACGGTAGGCGACACCCTGTTCGACCTCATGGCCTCAAACGGCTGGAAAGGGGCAAAGGCATGGCGTGAGCGGGCAAGCGAAATTGCTCCGACGATTGTTGGCGGCTCAAAGAAGCATGGCGGGCCTGACCTTGGTCCGACGCGCGCGCGGAATGCTTGGGCAACGCTGGGTGTAAATGGCAAGTCGATCGCAGAAGAAGCGCCTGATCCGGATTTTGTCGGTATGCCACGTCTCACTGTACGCATGGTCGCGCGTATTCAAGGTTTCCCAGACGATTGGCAATTTTCTGGCCGCAAAACCGCTGCTTACAGGCAGGTTGGCAACGCCTTCCCACCGCCTGTTGCGCGGGCGGTTTCAGCGAAGCTGGCTGATGCGCTCATGGCCCCGGGGCAGGTGCATCAGGTGAGGACTGTGGCTTAACCCGCAATCAACCAGTCTGGCCCAGCTTCGGCCCTGAGCAATAGCTTGGGGTGCAATATGAGCAACGCTCTGGTTGACGTCCGCGAACGGATTTTTGATGCTGGCGGTGGAGAAACGGCCTTTCGCAAAGAGCTCCCGTTTCTTTTCCGGCAGGCGATTGATGAACTTATCGACGCCCCCCGCACGCGCCGGTTGCGGCTTGAGCAGCTTGAGCCGAATGAAAAGGCCGTGCTGGGCATCAAAATAGAGGCAGCGCTGCGCTATTTTCTCGATTTTCCGCGAGGCCAACTGGACTTCCGGATTGGACCGCACGACGTAGATGTAAAGTTCACCACGCAGAGCAACTGGATGATCCCGCCGGAGGCGGTGGGACAAATATGTCTTCTGTGCCGGGTTAGTGAAACCGCAGCACGCTACTGGATCGGGCTGCTTGAGGCCTCACCCGACAACCTTACCTCCAGGCCAAACCGCGACCGCAAACTTCAGGTCAGCGCCGCCGGAAAACAAAACATTGTCTGGATCGCAGAAAATGAGCCATTTCCACCGAATATCTGGGAAACGCTCACAGAGGAAGAGGCGCAACTCATCTTCGAACCGTCGGGAGGAACAGAACGGATCGTAAGACTGTTTGAACGATTCACGGGCCAACCAATCCACCGCAGCACCATTCATGCCGTAGCCCGCCAGCACGACTATATGAAAAGGATTAGAGCCAACCAAGGTGCTCGCGACCACCTTCACCCACAAGGAATCATTGTCTTAAACGGTTCACAAGATGGTCCATTGTTGAAGTTGCTCGGGCTCAACCTCGGCAAGGATTTTGTGATGGCCTACCGGCCGCGAACGCAAGATGCGCTGAAAGCGATCCAGTCCAAATCACGGCACGCCAAGAAGTTCCACTTCCGGCCCGATGACCGATAAGCTCACCTCGGAGAACCGCAGCCGTAACATGGCGGCTATCCGCTCGAAGGGTATGAAGCCGGAGCGGATCGTCCGGTCAGCCGTCCACGGGATGGGTTACCGCTACAGGCTTCACCAGAACAGCCTGCCCGGCAAACCGGACCTCGTATTTGGTCCGAAACGCAAAGTGATCTTCGTTCATGGGTGCTTCTGGCACCAGCATTACGATCCAGCGTGTAAGATTGCCCGAAAGCCAAAATCCAATCTGGGCTATTGGAGCGAAAAGCTCTCTCGCAATGTGAACCGCGATCAGCGGAACCAAGCTGACCTTGAGGGCCAAGGCTGGTCCGTTCTGGTCGTATGGGAGTGTGAAACCAAGGATATTGGAGCGCTCAAAGCAAAGCTGAAGCGCTTCCTCTCCCCCTAATCCCCATCCATCTTCAGGGCAGCAATAAACGCTTCCTGCGGGATTTCGACCCGGCCGAACTGGCGCATCTTCTTCTTGCCGGCTTTCTGCTTGTCGAGAAGCTTGCGCTTGCGGCTGGCGTCGCCGCCATAGCATTTCGCCGTCACGTCCTTGCGCAGGGCGGAGAGGGTTTCGCGCGCGACCACGCGCCCGCCAATGGCGGCCTGGATCGGGATCTTGAAC
>CAZCEG010000265.1:0-3750 GCA_964497275.1 uncultured Oceanicaulis sp. | reverse complement strand
ATATCGGGCAGATCCTTTGCCCGGCTGGATTTCACAAACCCGCAGCCTTGCACAGGATTGACGGTGAACTTGCCCGTGCCGGTGAGCGCCCATTGCAGCACGTCGCGCGCGGTCGCCGGGAATTTCTGCAGCGAATAGCCGATGGATTTCGCTGACCGCGTGGAGGCGCGCGCCATGATGTCGAGATGGTCCTGCAGGTTTGCGCCAACGCCCGGCAGATCGGCTTCGACCGAAATACCGTGCTCGCGCAAATGATCCGCAGGGCCGATGCCGGAAAGCATCAAGAGCTGGGGCGAATTGATCGCACCGCCGCAGAGGATCACCTCTTTGCGGGCGGTTAGGGTGCGCACCTCGCCCTCCAATTCGATCTCGAGGCCGGTCGCCCTGCCTTCCTCGATGATCACCTTGCGGGCTAGCGCGCCGGTAATGACGGTGAGGTTTGGCCGCGTCATGGCGGGTTTCAGAAAGGCGTCAGCGGCAGAGCAGCGCTTTGCCCCCTTCTGGGTCACCTGGTAGACGCCAAAGCCTTCCTGCCTCTCGCCGTTGAAATCATCATTCCACGGCATCTGGCGGCGGCGGCAGGCCTCGTAATAGAGCTCCGTCAGCGGATTGAGCGGCGAGATGGACTTGACGTTCAGCGGCCCGCCCTTGCCGTGCCAGGGCTCGCCATGGTTCTCGTTATTCTCCACCCGCTTGAAGGCTTCGAGCGCGGCTTCCCGCCCCCAGCCCTTCGCGCCATACGTCTTTTCCCACTCGTCATAGTTCTCCCACGCCCCGCGCATATAGTGCATGGCGTTGATGGAGGAGGAGCCGCCGAGCGTCTTGCCGCGCGGCCAGTAGAGCTTGCGGTCTTGAAGGTTTTTCTGCGGCTCGGTCCAGTAATCCCAGTTGATCGACGGATCGGTGATGGTGAACTGCAAGAGCATGGGCGTCTTGATGTTCACCTTGTTGTCGCTGCCGCCTGCCTCGATCACGCAGACCGTGGTCGCGGGGTCGGCAGACAGGCGCGAGGCAAGCACCGATCCTGCGCTGCCAGCGCCCGCGATCACATAGTCGAACCCGGACGCGGCCGACATTATTCGCCGCCCTCTTCGGAGGCCTCGTCCACAGGCGTTTCTTCTACGCCCAGCGGCGCATCAAGGACGGGTTCTTCTTCTGGCTCTTCCACCGCTTCTGGCTCGGCAGCCAGCGGGGAAACGGTCTCTGCGATGGCCCGGAAAACGGCAAAGGCCTCCGTGCCAAGCCTGCTCCAGGCAGGATCGCCAGCATTCTGCGCGATCACGACGCCGCGGCGTTCATCCACCCAGATATACTGGCCATAAACGCCCGCGAAGAAGTACTCGCCATTATGGCCTTCGGGGATCCAGAAATGCAGGCCATAGCCGCGCGGGCCATAGGCGGGCGTGCCGCCGACTTCGTGGGCCGGTGAGACAGGACGGGTGGCTTCCTGGACCCAGCCTTCGGGCAGAAGGCGCGTGCCGTTCCAAACCCCGTCCTGCAGATAAAGCTGGCCCATGCGGGCATAGTCTTCGCTGGTGGCCTGCAGACAGCAATAGCCGACCGCGACACCGCGATCCCCCGGCACGTGCTGCAGCCAGGTTGCGTCGGACGCCATACCGAGCGGCGTCCAGATACGCGCTTCCATGACCTCCGCCAGCGAGCCGCCAAACACGTTGCGGGCAATCGCGGAGAGAACCTGCGTGTTGGTGGAGGCATAGTGGAAATGCTCGCCGGGCACCTGCTCGCTCGCGCCAAAGGCGCTGGCCAGCGCATCGGGGCTGCGGCCCAGGATGAAGGCGTTGAAGAAGTAGGGGCGCACATCGGACGGGCGGTCTGGCGAGTATTCCTCATTAAAGTCGATACCGGCCGACATCATCAGGAGATGGCGCACCGAGACCGAGCCGTAATAGCTGCCCGCATATTCAGGCGCATAACGCTCTGCCGGATCATCAAGGCTCTCGATCAGGCCTTCATCCAGCGCCATCGCGATGAGGCTGGCGACAAAGCTCTTGCCGACGGACCATGAGGTGAAGCGCGAGGTCTCATCCGCCCCGTGGAAGAAGCGCTGATGGATCACCTCGCCATCGCGCAGCACCGTCAGGCCGGTGGCGCGGGCGGCTTCGAGATAATCATCAAGGGAACGCGTCTCGCCCTGCCACTCATAGCTGACCTCCAGTGGCTGGAGATTGCGCGGCAAAGGCTGGGGGCTCGTCGCAGCGATCACGGCGCTTGGCAGGATTTCGTCCATGCGCTGGAAGGTGGTGACGTAATCGTCCGGATTGTCGAGCGCGGTGATGCTGGCGGGTGAATAGGGCGACCAGGGCCGGTAGTACCAGCCGCCAAACGCCAGACCGGCAACCACAATCACCGCTACAAGAGCGATCAGTATGCGCTTCATGCGCGCCTCCCCATTGATCGTTCCGGCACCGCGATGCAGGCCGGAATCCCTGTCATTGGAAGGGAGTGAACACCTTTCACGCGATTATGGCCAGCCCCTTGGCTGAGCGATGTGTCAGTCCGCTGGCGAGAGGCGCAGGACCGCGCCATTGGCGTGATCGGTCAGCACATAGACATGGCCGTCCGGGCCCACGCGGACATCGCGGATACGCTGGCCTGAATCGCTTAAGAGCACTTCTTCTGCCACCGCCTCGTCATTCCCGATAACCACGCGATGGAGTGCCTGCCCGGCAAGCGCAGCGATGAGCAGATCGCCATTCCAGTTCGGGAAAACATCGCCGCGATAGATGGCAAGGCCGGCTGGCGCGATGGAGTTCGGCAGCCATTCGCGCACCGGCGCGGTGAAGCGCCCCTCATGCTCGGTGAAGGGCGAGATGCGCGCGCCGGAATAATCGAGCCCTGAGGTGACGATCGGCCAGCCATAATTATTGCCAGGCGCGATGAGGTTCAGCTCATCCCCGCCGCGCGGCCCGTGCTCATGCGCCCAAACCCGGCCCGTTTCAGCGTCATACGCGACGCCTTGCACATTGCGGTGGCCGTAGGACCAGATCTCGGCGAGCGCGCCCGCCTCGCCTGCAAAGGGGTTGTCGGCAGGCGCGCTGCCATCGCGGTTCAGCCGCACGATTCCGCCGAAATGATTGGAGAGGTTCTGGGCCTCCTCGCGGAACTCGAACCCGTCACCCAGCGTCAGAAGGAGCGTATTATCGGGCAGGAAGGCGATGCGGCCGCCAAAATGCGCGCCGCCCGTCTTGTTCATCTGCGCTTCCCAGATCACCTCGCCATCAATGAGCGCACCATCGACGAACCGGGCACGATAGAGCGCTGTATTGTTTGCTTCTGCCGTGCCGCGCGCAAAGCTCAGATAGAGCTCGCGGGTCTGCTCGAAATCCGGCGCCAGCGCGACCTCCAGCAGACCGCCTTGCGACAGGGCGAGCACGTCAGGCACGCCGCTGACCGGCGCGTCCTGAAGTACGCCATCTTCTACCAGCCGCAACGCGCCACCGCGCTCCGTGATCAGCATGCCCCCGTCCGGCAGGAAGGCCAGCGACCAGGGATGCTCCAGCCCCTCGACCAATGTTTCAACCATTACACCATGTCCTGATGAGGGCTCAGGAAGCTCTACCGCCTCCCGGCTGTCACCACAGGCGGTGACCACAAGGCAGCTGGCGATAAGGGCGGCAAGGCGCGCGGCAATCGGCATCGGGGCTTTCTCCGGCTGGGGCGGCACAAGGCTTGAAACTTGGGTTGGACCGGCCGCTTTTCTTGTGTGCATCATAGAGGCCGAAACGCCGG
>CAZCEG010000264.1:0-3757 GCA_964497275.1 uncultured Oceanicaulis sp. | reverse complement strand
GTGAACGCACCCTTTTCGTGACCGAAGAGGGTAGATTCCACGAGGTTTTCCGGGATCGCGCCGCAATTGACCGCCACGAAGGGACGGCCCGCACGGTCAGACGCGGCCATGATGGAGCGGGCAACCAGCTCCTTGCCGACGCCGCTTTCACCGGTGATGAGGATCGGAATGTTGGACTTGGCCGCGCGCTCACCGAGCCGCACCACCTGACGCATGGCAGGCGCCGAGGCGATCATGTCCTTGAAGCCAAGCTGGCCGGACTGGGCGCGTTTGAGACGCGTCACTTCGCCTGCCAGATCCCTGACCTTGAAGGCATTGCGGATGGAGACCGCGATACGCTCGGGGCTTGCAGGCTTCACGAAGAAGTCCACCGCGCCGGCGCGCATGGCCTTCACCACCGTCTCGATGCCGCCATGGGCGGTCAGCACGATGACCGGCAGATCAGGCTCGCGGGCCTTGATGACCTCCAGCGTCTCCTGACCATCCATGCCCGGCATGACCAGATCGAGAAGGACGACATCGATGCCGCCGCGCCTGATGCGCTCCAGCCCCGCCTCGCCGCTCTCGGCCATTTCGGGGTGATGCCCCTGTTTTTCGAGGACCGCCTGCATCAGCCGGCGTTGCGTCGGATCGTCGTCGACGATCAGGATAGTCTTGGCCATCTCACCCACACCCTTTCATGTCCCACCCAAGGGATGCGGGCTGGCTCTTGTCTGGCACCTCCGCAGTGTTCTGCGTGAGGGCCGGGCCTGATACCCGCCTCCCTGATGCGCACCGTTATGGGACACTCCCGGTAAAGATCACGTGTAGGACATGGTGAGAACTCGTTAGGGTAAATAGAGGGTTAGCGTGCAGATCCTGCCCCGCGCTGGCCTTGCCTGATTGACGCCCCGCCATGGCGCGCCTACCCATCCGGTCTTCTCCCTTGCGAACTGCCAGAAGAATATTTTCATCCGGAGACCTTCGCGACATGACGGACAATCCGCGGCCTCCTGCCCCGCTCGTGGCGTTTGATGGCGCGCCGGTGCCGGCACCTGACTGGTTCAGGGCCGCGTGCGAGGCGCCGGTGGAAACCGGCATGGCAAAGCGCGACGGCACACCTCTGGCCTGGAAGGCCTGGGGGGAGCGCGGCGCGCCGGGCGTGATCCTGGTCCATGGCGGCACGGCCCATAAAGGCTGGTGGGACGCGATCGGCCCCTTCCTCGCCGCAGAGGGCCGCCGCGTCGTCGCGCCGGATCTGGCAGGCATGGGGGAAAGCGGCTGGCGCGAAGTCTATTCGATGGACGACCACGCCGCCGACGTGCTGACAGCCGCGCGCGATGGCGGCGCGTTCGAGGCGGGCAAGCCGGTGCTGGCCGGGCACTCCTTTGGCGGGTTTGTCACCCTGTCGGCTGCCTTGAAGCTCGGAGACCAGCTGGCGGCAGGCGTCATACTCGACAGCCCGATCCGCCCGCCGCGCGAGCAGCGCGAGGGCTCACCGCCGCGCAGGGGCGGGCGCACCTATGGTGACATGACGGCCGCGCTCGCCCGCTTCCGCCTGCTGCCTGAACAGCCTTGCGAGAATCTGTGGCTGGTCGACCATATCGCCCGCGCCTCCATCAAGCCGGCAGACGGCGGGTTCACCTGGACGTTTGATCCGGATCTGTGGGCCAAGCTCACCTATGAGCGGCGCGACCCTGAACACGCGGCCGCCAATCTGAAATGCCCGCTCGCCTTCGTGCGCGGTGCCCAGTCGCGCCTGATGCAGGCAGAAACTTGGGACTATATGCGCGGCGTGTTCACCGCCTCGCCCTTTGTCAGCGTGCCACTGGCACAGCACCATCTCATCCTAGACCAGCCGCTGGCAGTAGCGGCCCTGCTGGACGCGCTTATCGAAGGCTGGGCGCGCACGGCATGACACGATATGACACGGGGGCGCATGGGTCTTGGCCCCCGCGCTCACCCATGCTAATCGCTGCCTCAATCACCCTTTGAATTGCGGACACAGGAGTTTCGCCATGGCATCGAACTACACGCGCGGTCAGATGGACATTTCAGCCCAGCGCGGTATGTTTGAAGGTTCAATGAAGGCCGGTGTCTCCTGCACGCTCATTACGGCGTACACGGTCCTGTTCCTGACGCTGGCGTTTGGTGTTGGCACAGGCTGGTTCACCGCGCTTGGCGCTGGCATTGCCGTAGGCCTTGTTGGCGGCGTGATCATGAAGCAGGGCCCGTGGTACTGGCTGACCCTCGTGGCTCTCTCCGTGATCGCGGGCATCACGGGCGGCCTCATCGCCCTGTTCGCCAGCTAAGCGGTCGAAAACCCCAAATTCACCATTGCGCCGCGCGATGTTTCGCGCATTGTGATGCCGTGTTCAGCTGATTGGCAGACAGGGCAGACCACTCATGCGCATAGCGGTACTCACCGAAACCCACCCCGGAGAAGCGCGCGTCGCTGCCACCCCGGATTCGGTGAAAGCGCTGGTAAAGGCTGGTGCCAGCATCGTCATCGAGAAAGGTGCAGGCGCAAGAGCGAGCTTCCCTGACGCCGCCTATGAAGAGGCAGGGGCGAAAGCCGTCACCCGCGCTGCGGCGCTGAAAGACGCAGAGCTGATTCTCGCCGTGCGCCGCCCGGATGATGCCGCGCTGGCAAAAATTCCATCCAGCGCTGCGCTGATCGGCCTTCTGGAGCCGCATGACGGCAAGGCCTTTGCTGAAGCCTGCGCCAAGGGCGGGATCAATGCGCTCGCCATGGAATACACCCCGCGCATCACCCGCGCGCAGGCCATGGACGCGCTCTCCTCCCAGTCAAACCTGGCCGGTTACCGCGCAGTGATCGAGGCAGCGTCCATCTATGGCCGCGCCTTCCCGATGATGATGACCGCGGCTGGCACCATTGCCGCTGCCAAGGCCTTCGTGATGGGGGCCGGCGTTGCAGGCCTGCAGGCCATCGCCACCGCGCGCCGCCTGGGCGCGATCGTGTCAGCGACGGACGTGCGCCCCGCCGCCAAGGAGCAGGTCGCCTCGCTGGGCGCGAAGTTCATCGCGGTCGAGGACGAAGAGTTCAAGGCCGCTGAAACCGCTGGCGGCTACGCCAAGGAAATGAGCGCCGAATACAAGGCCAAGCAGGCCGAGCTTGTCGCCGCCCATATCGCCAAGCAGGACATCGTGGTGACAACCGCGCTGATCCCGGGCCGCCCGGCACCGCGCCTCATCACCAAAGCGATGGTGGACGCGATGAAGCCGGGCTCTGTGATCATCGATATCGCAGCCGGATCAGGCGGCAATTGCGAGCTGACCAAGGCTGACGAGATCGTGGAGCATGGCGGGGTGAAAATCGCCGGTTTCTCCAACCTGCCCGCGCGCCTCGCGGCCGACGCCTCACAGCTTCTCGCCAAGAATTTCGTCAATCTCTACCCGCTTCTCAAAGATGAGGCGGGCAAGCTCGCGCCCCACTGGGACGACGAGATCATCAAGGGGATGACCCTGACCCGCGATGGCAAGGTGATACATCCCTCTCTGGGAGGATAAACGCATGAAACGCCGTATGACGCAGATCATCATGGCCGGTGTGGCCATCATCACGCTGACCGCCTTTTCCGCCGCGCTGATGCTCGGCTAGCCGATAGCAAGGGCCTTTTGAGGGCCGGAGTGACCGCATGGAAGCGATTGACCCGAATATCTACCGCCTCGCCATTTTCGTACTGGCCGTGTTCGTCGGCTATTACGTGGTCTGGTCGGTGACCCCGGCCCTTCACACCCCGCTGATAAGCGTGAC
>CAZCEG010000263.1:0-3758 GCA_964497275.1 uncultured Oceanicaulis sp. | reverse complement strand
CTCTTCCGTCTGGCTGGGGCAGGCGGCGCGGGAACAAGGGCGCATCGTCTATGCGCTCGACCATCATCGCGGCTCTGAGGAGCATCAGCCGGGTGAGGGTTATCACGATCCTGCCCATTTCGATGCCGAGCTCGGCCTTGTCGATACGCTGCCCGCCTTCCGGCGCTCGATTGCGCTGGCCGGGCTGGAGAAGACCGTGATCGCGCTGGTTGGTCCGTCCGCGGTGATCGGCGCCAACTGGGCAACGCCGCTTTCCATGGTGTTCATTGATGGCGGGCACGCGATGGAGACGGCGCTTGCCGATTATCGCGCATGGGCAGGCCATGTGCAGCGTGGCGGCATACTCGCCATCCATGACGTGTTTCCAAACCCGGCAGATGGCGGGCGTCCGCCCTACGAGATATGGAAGCTGGCTGTGGCGTCTGGCCTGTTCGAGCCGCTTGAGCGGGTCAACTCACTCGAATTTCTCAGACGGCTTTAGCGGACGTTCCAGCCACGCATCACGGCGGGCATGGCGGATCAGGAGGTCCGAGCCGGGGGAGAGCTGGTCGAGCGCATCGGCAGCGAGGATCACCGCGCCCGCCGTCCAGGACGGGCGCTCCTTCGGCCACACATCGCCAATCTCGTACTGCCAGCCCATCCAGTAGCCGCCATCGGGCGCGGCGAGCGGGGCAAGCTCGCTGACAAGCGCCCGGGCGACGTCGCGGCGGCCCGCAGCAAGGCAGGCAAGGGCAAGCTCAGCCGTCTCGGCTGCCGTTACCCACGGCTCGCCCGTCACGCAGCGGCAGCCAAGGTCGGCCACCACGAAGCTCTCCCACCCTGCATCAAGGCGCGCGCGCGCGTCAGCGCCAGTCAGAACGCCGGTAAGGACGGGATAATACCAGTCCATCGCGTAGTTGGAGCGGTCGACCCCCTTGCGGTCAAAGCGTTCGGGCGTGTGGATCAGGGCATGGGCGATCCCCGCGCGGGCATGGGCCCAGTCGGGGCGGTCCTCGCCCAGCACTTCGGCCATGCGCAGGCCACACTCAAAGCTCTTGTAGAGCGAGGCATTACCTGCGCGCAGGGCATCCACCTCTTCGAGCTTCTGGCCGGGATCGGGCATACGCCAGACGATATCGCCGTGCGCGGTCTGCAGGCTCGCTACGAAATCCAGCGCGCGTGCCACCATGGGATAATGCCGGGCGATAAGGCGCGGCTCGTCCAGCGCCAGCGCGCAGCGCATCACGGTGACGGCGGCATAGCCCGCAAAGTTCGTATCGCGCGCAGTGATAGGGACGGGCGGGGGCGCGATACGCTCGCCAGTTTCGTCCATCGGGATGCCAGCGCCCAGCTCACCCGTCCAGCCGCCATCGGCTTCCTGACGGGCTTCAAGGGCATCAAGGGCTGCGTGGACGGCCTCCGCGCGGCCAGTGACCGCGAGCCCCATCGCGCTCTCGCCATGGTTCCACGGGTCCCACACGCCCGCTTCCACCCATGGGATCGAGCCGTCGCGCTGTTGCAGCGCTTCGATCCGGTCTGCGCAGGCGCGCAGATCGAGGCCGGTGATCAGCGGGCGCGGGCTCATGCATCACCTTTGCGGAAATAGAGCGCGACCGATTTACCGAGAAGCGGGTTCAGCGCTTTCTCGCTCCAGCGCGTCAGGCGCGGGGCGGAGAGAAGATCCCACTCGAGGAATTTTCGGTAAGCCTTTACAACGCCACTCGTTTCCCGGCTGCCCCATAGAGCGCACTGCAGCCACCAATAGGGGCTGTGCAGGGCATGGGCCCAGTGGCGGCGGTAGAAGCTGTAGCCTTTGCCCTCAACGCGGCGGCGCAGCTCGCCACCCTTGAAGATGCGCACATGCCCGCCCGGCGTGTTGTGATATTCGGTGGACAGCTTCCAGCAGATCTTTTCCGGCCAGTAGCGCGGCACAGACAGGGCAAAGCGCCCGCCGGGCTTCAGCACGCGCGTGATCTCGGCCAGCGCCAGATCGACATCGGGCAAGTGCTCCAGCACCTCGCAGCAGATGACCACGTCAAAGCTGGCATCAGCAAAGGGCAGGCGGCCTGCATCGCCCACCGAGAATACGGCTGAGCGCGGCGGTGTCTGCGGAGGTGGCGGTAGCTCGAAGAACCCGTCTATCGCGGCGCCGAGATCGGCAAAATCGAGATCGAGCCCGGTAATGTCGAGCGCCCGCTCATGCCAGTAGAGCGCGTGCAGGTGCCGTCCACGGCCACAGCCAAGGTCCAGCACACGCTCGCCATCCTTGAGGGCGAGGTGATCGAGATTGAGCGTGATCATGCGGCGCGCACCCTTTCCGGCTCGGCAAGGCCCAGCGTGTCGCGATAGAGCGAGATGGCGGCCTCTGCATGGAGGTCCCAGCGGAAGAGGGTGCGCACGCGGTTGATCCCGGCCCGGCTCATCCGCGCGCGCAAATCCGCATCGTCGAGAACCTGGGTCAGGGCGGCCGCCAGAGCGTCCACATCGCCCACGGGCGTGATGATCCCGGCATCGCCCGCGACTTCCGGCAGCGCACCGCCATCAGAGACGATCACGGGCGCACCGCAGGCCATCGCCTCGGCAGGCGGGAAGCCAAAGCCCTCGAAGCGCGAGGCTGAGACGAAAACGGTCGCCCGGCGATGCAGCGCGGCGATTTCCTCACGCTTCAGGCCGGACACGAACTCAACGCGCGATGCGAGCCCTGTCCGCTCCAGCATGGTTTTCGTCGGGCCGTCGCGCAGCGCACCGATCACGGTCAGGCGCGCATCGGGGTGCGTGTCCGCGATCCGGGCGAGGGCGGCGATAAGCACGTCGAGCCCCTTGATGGGCACGTCAGCGCTGGCGCTCGCGACGATCAGATTGTCTTCGCGCGATACAGAAGGATCAGGGCAGAAGCTGTTGTGATCAATGCCATTATAGGCAACGCGCGCGCGGCTCGCATCCATGCCGGTCCGGGCAGCATAGTGCTGGCGGGCAGCATCGGAGACAGCCAGGAAACGGGGCAGCGCACGGGCGGCGCGCGCCTGCTCATTGACGAAGGAGTGCCAGCGCCAGGCGAGTGCTTTTCTCAGCCGCGTTTCCGCTCCCGCCACCGCAAAATCCCGGTCGATGGCGATAGGATGGTGCAGGGTGGTGACAACCGGCACTGCCGTATCGATGCGCGCCATCGGCATGGCGAGGGTCTGGTTGTCATGAATGATGTCGAAGCGGTGGCCCTCACGCGCGATGAACGCCTCAAGGCGCAGCGCAAAGGCGATCATCTCGCCGAAGGCACCGGTGTTATGGGCGAGCCATTCTGCGCGGTCGGCCGCGTTGAAGAGGTGGCGCCAGCGCAGCGCCATCATCGCATTATCGACCGTGAACAGATCGAGCGAGGGCAGGGTGATCAGTTCTATGCCGTCATCGAGTTCCGGATAGGGCGGGCCAGAGGCCACGCTCACCTCAACTCCGGCGTTTTTCAGGGCGCGCGTCAGTTCGCGCACATACACACCCTGCCCGCCAACATGCGGGTGGGAGCGATAGCTGGTCACGAGCACGCGCAAGGGCGCGGGCCGGGCAATATCAAGGGCGTCTTTCATTGGCGCGGGAAGCTAGACGCGCGAGGCCAGTCCGCCAAGTGCCAATGTGAACAGTGTTTACCGGGCCACCGTCCATTTCCCTCGTCCTTCGAGACGCTTCGCTACGCTCGCCCTCAGGATGAGGGAAAAGGACTACCCATAGCCCTCATCCTGAGGAGGCCGAAGGCCGTCTCGAAGGACGAGGGCTTGACAGCCCCATTG
>CAZCEG010000262.1:0-3760 GCA_964497275.1 uncultured Oceanicaulis sp. | reverse complement strand
CTGCGGCAGCATCCTCGCGCCGTGGCGGGGCGTCTGGCATTGCAGACTCGGTGCGTATTGTGGAGCGGGCAACGCCGCCTGCCGAAGCGCGCTCGCTGCGCAGGGCAGGCCTTGCCGCTGCGGGTATTCTAGCGCTCGGTGCAGCGCTGCTGGCAGGGCTATTGCGCGGTTATTTCATCGCCAGCCGCGATCCGCGCGCGCAGGCGCGGCCTGTACCCCCGCCAGCACACGAAGAGTTTGAGGAAGAGGTGCGGCCCGTTCCGCGTCGTGCCCGTCAGGCCGCGGCACAGACCGCGCCGCATACGCCGCCGCGCCGGCCCCTTGCAGTGCTCGCCCGCGTGCGCGACTTTGGTCCATACGGGGTGAGCCACGATGCCCGCCCTGTTTGATGACATGATCATGGATCACCCGGCGGAGAGCGACGGCGTGAGTGCGTTTGCTGAAGAACTGGCGGCTCTGGCGCGCCGTCTTGCCCCTCCCGGTGCGCCGGGCAAGGCGGTGATGACGCTTGGCATTACCGCCAAGGCCGGAACCTCCAGCGTGGCCGCAGGGCTGGCACGCGCCGCCGCCGTGGAGACGGGCGGGCCGGTCTGGCTGGTCGACCTCGATTTCAATGCAAACCCGCAAGCCAGCCGCGCGCGCCTCAATGGCGCAGCCTATTCCACTGATCTCGGGGTTGAGCCCTTCTGGCAGGCCGAGCCGCACGGCTCTGGCCGCCTTGTCCTGCGCAAGCTGGAAGCGGCCTATGTCATGGTCACGCGCTTCCAGCACAAGCCGGGCGAGATGGACCGTCTCGTCTTCCGCCGCGCGCCCGCCTACTGGCAGCAATTGCGCGCCATGTCGCCTCTGGCGGTCGTGGATGTGCCCCATGGCTCGCCTGCGATCTCGGCGATTGCGCCTGATCTTGACGGCGTGATCCGTGTGGCCAATGCGCGGCGCGACAAGCGCGCGGACGCCGAACGCCTTGCCGCCCATATCGAGAAGCTGGGTGCGCGCGTGCTGGGCGTGATTGTGAACCGGGCAGGCGACTGGCAGGGACAGCGCCAGCGGGAAGGCGCGCAGTGAACGCGTTTGACCGCGCTGATCTCTGGCGCGGTGCGGTGCCGCGCCTGACCTTCCTGCCTCTGGTGGAATACACGCTGGCGGTGGTCGCCCTCCTTCTGTTCTCGCAGGCCCTGCTGGGTCCGCTTCTTGTTGATCCGCTAAGGCCCGATGGGGCAGAGGCGCTGCGCCTCGTCTGGCTGCCGGTCTATGGCATGACGCTGCTGCTTGTCGCCGTGCGGCCGCTGGCCGTGCTGGACGTGATCATGCGCGCCTGGCCGCTGGTGGCGCTGGCCCTGCTGGCGGCCGCCTCGACCTTCTGGTCGCTGGATCCGGACATCACCTCGCGGCGCGCGCTGGCGCTGGCGTTCACGACGCTCTTTGGCCTGTGGCTGGCGGCGCGCCTTGACTGGCAGGGGCTGCTGACCGTGCTGGTGGTAACCTTTGCCGTACTGATGGGCGGCAGCGTGGTGGCAGCAGTGCTGTTCCCGGGCTTTGGCGTGATGCAGGAAATCCATGTCGGCGCATGGCGCGGCCTGTGGTGGGAGAAGAACACGCTTGGCGCGATGATGGGCTGGGCGATGCTGTCTTTTGCGGGCATGGCTGCTTTCGATGCACGGCGGCGCATGATGTGGCTGGCGCTGCTTGCGCCCGCCTTTGCACTGGTGCTTTTGTCCACCTCGCGTACCGCCTTGCTGGCGGCGCTCATCGCGCTTGCCGGGCCGATGATGATTGCGATGGCGCGGCGGGACTTTACCTTCGGCGCAATGGCGGTGATGGCGGGCGTGATCGGCGTTGGCCTTGCCGTGCTGGTGCTGGCGATCGGCCCTGTCGTGCTGCTGGAGGCGCTCGGGCGCGATGCGACCCTGACCGGGCGCACCGAGATCTGGGAAGCGCTCTTCCGCCAGATGGCCGACCGGCCCTGGCTCGGCTTTGGCTATGGTGCGTTCTGGCAGGTGGAAAACGGCCCTGCCTTCTGGGTGCGCCAGGAGACGGTGTGGCCGGTGCCGACCGCGCATAATGGTTGGCTGGAGACCGCGCTTTCCATGGGGCTCATCGGTGTGATCCTGGCGGCGATCGCCTATCTGGGCGCTCTGGTGCGGGCGGGCCTGCGCCTGTTTGAGGGCAATGAGACCTATTGGGCGCTGCCCTTTCTCGTGATGTGGGGGCTTATCAGCTTTTCAGAGAGCAATCTGGCCGAGCAGAACTCGATGATGTGGGTGATGTTCACCGCCACGGTCGCCAAGCTCGCTCAGCCGCGCGCGGCGGCACCGTAAAAGCGCGGGGCAAGGCTTTCCGCCCAGATCAGCTTGCCGACGCCCTGCACCGCCTTGTCGATGCATAGCGCGCCCGCCTTCGGCCCGCCTGCCAGCGCTGCGGGCAGGGCGGCAAGTCCATAGATGAGTGCCTGACCTGCCCCTACCACCATCCATCCGGCAAGGGCGGGCACATTGACGCGATTGCCATGGACGCAGTTCTGGCTGGCGCCCTGCCCATAGGCAAAGCTGCGCGCCAGCAAATGCTTCCAGTGCACGCGATTGCCTTCGACGAACTCGATCACTTCGGCGCGGGCCGACCAGCCAAAGCGCACGCCTTTCTCGCGCAGCTGGACGAAGAGGACGTCGTCCTCGCCGCCGGTTTCGTTGGTTCGCGGGTCAAACACCGGATCGGGCAGGGTGAGGCAGGAGCGGTCCAGCAGGGAATTGCCGCAGCCCCAGTCGCGCGTGCGCTCGGCGTCACTGTCCGGGCCGGTGCGGGCATAGAGCCGCTCCAGCATGGCGGTGACGATAGGGCCTGCACCTGTCGCCAGCGGCGTGACAGGCCCGAACACGACCGGCGTATCAAGGCCCTCGCGGGTGGCCAGAAGGCTCTCCAGCCATTCCGGCCGCGCGCCCTCGTCATCGTCCAGCTGCGCGATGAAACGCCCTGTAGCCCGCGCAAAACCCGTATTGCGGGCATGGGAGACGCCGGGCCTCGGCTCATGCACATAGACCAGAGGCGCGCGGGCATCGCGGGCAAGGTCCTCGACCAGTTCGCGGCCGCTGCCTTCCGGGTCATTGTCAACGACCACAATCTCGTCGGGCAGGCGCGTCTGGCCCATCACGCTGGCGATGGCGCGCGCCAGCCCCAGCGGACGGCGGAAGGTGGGGATGAGGACGCTGACCGTGCCGGACATGGCTCAGGCCGCCTTCTGGCGGTCGGGCGCAAGATGGCTCAGCACCTCGCCCACGGGCAGCACGGCAAGGCCCGCCTCCGCGACGGCCTCTGACACCGCCTCGAGGAAGGCAGGCGTGCAGCCCCATTGCGACGGCTCTTCGCGTACATCATGGCCGTAAAAGATCAGCCAGCCTGGGCGCGCGCTTACCTCGCGCACCGCTTCGAGCGCATTGTTCAGGCCTGCTTCCCCGCCATCCAGCGCCATGGCTTTCAGCAGGTTCAGATCATCGCCCTTGCGGTTGATGTCGGGGCGCACGCCCCGCATCGCGCCATAGCGCTTTGCCAGCGCAAGCTTTGCGCTCACGCTCGCCTCGCCATAGGGGAAGGCAAAGCTGGAGGCAGGCCGGTAAATCCCGAGCTCCATCAGCTCATTGCAATTGCGCTCGCAATCCTCAGCGAAGGCGCGCGCGGAGACGGCCGAGGCATCATGGTGGGAATAAGTGTGGCAGGCGATCTCGTGGCCGCGCAGATGCAGGGCGCGAATATCGGCCTCGTCCATCAG
>CAZCEG010000261.1:0-3786 GCA_964497275.1 uncultured Oceanicaulis sp. | reverse complement strand
TCGTCAAACTCGCCGCTATCCAGATATGGCTCAGAAATTATGAGTCTGTGTCCTAGTCTCGAGGGGCAGACGGGCAAGGAAAAATTGCCGTTTGCCACCCGTTCAGGGGCTGGTTTTCACGCCGATGTGATGGGTGTGAACTGTTTGTAATCTTTCGATAATAGTAACGGATACAGACACCCGCACATCAGAAGGACGCGTCGCCTCGTCTCCTGGTCCCGATCAGCGCGGCTCCGCCAATCGCCAGAAAAACAAGTGCAGCACAAAATGTAAGCAGAATAGTAATTGTCAACTCTATCGCGGACCTTTTAATTTCCATTGCTAATAATTCATTTTGGCTAAAATATCTGATATATCCAATTCCATCAAAATTTATAATTAATTCGAATACTCCTAAAATAACTAATGCAGCGTATGGCAGCGCTATAATGCTTATGGCTATAATAAGGAATTTGATATTGCCTCTTTTCAGGTTAAAGCGAAATACACTAATAAAATAAAATGCAAGCGCGATAACGAGCCATATAAGAACAAATAAATATAGAAAAATATGGATGCCGCCCAGCAATGGTTCACGAAAGCCCGGTATCAGGATATTTGCCGCCTCAAATGCGAGCACACAAAGACCTGGCGTTAGAAACAGCGCTGCCAGCCCTCTAAGTGTCGGGGACATGGGCAACGGGTCAGGTTCGGTCGTTGCCTTCATAGCCTGCCCTCAGATCCTGCCGACATCGCACGGTTGGCAAAGTGCTCTGAAAAGGAGATCCGGTCCACGGGGAAATCGTGGGCAGGCCGGGGAACGCGTCCAGACAAGTCGCAAACGCGTTACCAGTTGGTAATGGACAGGCTCAGCGCAGGTCAGGGCGTGCCCGGCAGATGACGCGGCCCCGGTCATTCCTCACCGTCAGCACGGCGTTCACAGGGCTCGCTGGCGGTCCATATGCCGGGCCATATAGGCTCGCTGCGCCATGATTGACCGCCGCACGGCGTTCTGCATCGAGCGTGATGCGCGTGAGTTCCTGCAGCTGGGCGCCGCCGGTGAGCTGGCCTGCCTGATCAACGTCAAGATTGCCCGAACGCACCGTCAGCGACCAGCGGCCCGAAACGCCGGGCGCGGCGCGGGCAATCAGCTGGCTTGCGCCATAGCTGCGCACCAGAGCGAGCGAACAGGCCTGGCCGGCGGGGATATCGGCCCGCACCGGCGGCGGATTGAAGAATGGCCGCTGCGCACTGGCGATCCCGGTCACCCCGATCCCTGCCGCCAGAGCAAGGGCAGTGAGCCCCATAAGCCGCTTGCCGCTCCTGCGGCGTGGTGCTTTGGCGTGTGCATCAGCGTGTGACATGGCGTGGCCTCCAGCCTGGCGCCGGGATGTCCGGGCGTCTGGACCGGACCCTGTCACAGCCAGGCTGAACGTAGCCCGTGTGAGGCGTTTAGCCGCCATTCATGGTGAAGGGGTGTTCAGCCGTGCTGCGCACATGCATGGCCGGAGCGGCCCCGCTGATACAGGTAAGGACTGTGAGGGGATGGTGGAGCCAGGCGGAATCGAACCGCCGACCTCTTGAATGCC
This sequence comes from uncultured Oceanicaulis sp., assembly GCA_964497275.1. Classification (GTDB taxonomy): domain Bacteria; phylum Pseudomonadota; class Alphaproteobacteria; order Caulobacterales; family Maricaulaceae; genus Glycocaulis. The sequence continues at coordinate 2,218 of CAZCEG010000261.1, read as the reverse complement.
ATTCAAGCGCTCTCCCAACTGAGCTATGGCCCCTTATCCATGTGGCAGCAGGTTGGGGCCTGCCGCCTCGGGAGCGCGGAAACTAGTCACACCGCGCGCCCCGATCAAGAGGCAAACGCAATCGAATTGCGCTTGCCCTCGCTCGTGTCTTACGGCGTGTCGTCATCCTCTGCGTCGATGTCGAGATCGGCGTCAAACGCGTCGTCCTCGTCATCGTCCAGCAGCACGCCGTCATCGTCCTCATCGTCCAGATCGGCTTCCTCGTCGGAGAAGCCTTCCAGATCGTCATCGACAGGTGCCGCCTTCTTCACCGGCGCAACCGTGTCGTCTTCCTCGTCCTCGTCGGTGCCCAGATCAATGGGCTCCTCGTCGAGTTCGGGCGCATCATCGTCCTCGTCCTCGTCGCCGTCCTCATCGTCGGCCACGTCATCGGCCTCGATATCGTCCTCGGCGTCCTCGACGTCGTCCTCTTCTTCGTCCTCGTCCTTGACCTTGGGCTTGGGCGCCTTGCGGATGGTCTTGGCGATCACTTCCTCAAAGAAGGAGAGCGGGTATTCCTTGCCGGTGAAAGGCGACACGATCGGGTCCTTGCCCAGATCGTAGAACTTCTTGCCGGTCTCAGGGCAGATACGCTTCACGCCAAGATCGGTTTTGGGCACGGGCGGCATCCTTCAGGTCTGGGGACGTGCATTAAATCGGCGCGCCAGTTGCCACGTTCTCAAGCCCCTGTCAAAACCCGATTTTCACCCATTGCACCGGCAAGAAGAAAAACCCCATGGCTTCAACAGGAAACGGCGCATCGCCACATGCACACGGCGGCCCGCGCACGGCGCGCCGCGGCGGTAAAATCGCCGGAACGCTCACCGCAGCGCCCGACAAGTCGATCTCCCACCGCGCCCTCATCTTCTCTGCCATGGCGGCGGGGCGCAGCGAGGTGCGCGGGCTTCTTGAAAGCGCCGATGTGCTGGCAACGGCGGGGGCGGTAAGCGCGCTCGGCGCGACGCTCACCCGCGTGGGCGATGGCCACTGGCTGATTGATGGCGTGGAGCGCTGGACGAGCCCGGCTGCACCGCTCGACCTTGGCAATTCCGGTACCGGCGTGCGCCTGCTCATGGGCGCGGCGAGCCGGTTTGACCTGACGGCAGAGTTTGTGGGCGATGCCTCGCTCTCCTCCCGCCCGATGGAGCGTGCGCTCGCGCCCTTGCGGCTGATGGGGGTGACGGCGAAAGCCGCTGAGGGCGGGCGCCTGCCGGTGCGCCTGACGGGCACGTCTGCCCTCAAATCCATCACCTACACGCCGCCTGTCGCCTCCGCCCAGGTGAAAAGCGCGATCCTGCTCGCTGGCCTTGGCGCGGATGGCGAAACGATCGTGATCGAGCCGCATGCGACGCGCGCCCATACCGAGACGCTGGCCCCGCTCTTCGGCGCCGACATGAGCCTGGAGCGTGACGGGCCGGGCCTTATTGCGCGGGTGCACGGCGGCAAGGCGCTTCATCCCGCCTCCATCCATGTGCCGGGCGATCCGTCTTCGGCTGCCTTCCCGATCGCCGCAGGGCTGGTGGCGGGCACCGGCCCTGTCACCATAACCGGCGTGATGACCAATCCGGCGCGCTTCGGGCTTTATGAGGTGCTCAAAATGATGGGCGCGGACATCACCATCACCCCTGCCGGCACCCGCGCGGGCGAGGCGCTGGCCGACATAACCGTGCGCCCCGGCAGTCTCAAAGGTGTGGAGGTGCCGCCGGAAATCGCGCCCTCCATGATCGATGAATATCCGATCCTGTCGGTGATTGCGGCCTTCGCAGACGGGATCACCCACATGACCGGCCTTGCGGAACTTCGCGCCAAGGAAAGCGACCGGCTGGCGGCCTCTGCCGCGCTGCTCGCCGCCAATGGCGTGAAGGTGGATCTCGGCGAGGACAGCCTGACCGTGCACGGCATGGGGCCGGGCGGCGTGCCGGGCGGGGGGCTTGTGAAAACACTGCATGATCACCGCCTTGCCATGTCCGGCCTCGTTCTGGGGCTTGGCGCAAAAGAGCCGGTAACGGTCGATGATATCGCCATGATCGCAACGAGCTATCCCGGCTTCTTTGATGACATGGCGGCGCTTGGGGCGCAGATCGGGTAGGCTTGCCAGCAGGAAAATCCCCGCCTTGGTTGGCGGGGGTAAGGGGACGGATGGCGCGGGCGGCCTTGGGATGGCCAATCGCGAACGTTC
>CAZCEG010000260.1:0-3813 GCA_964497275.1 uncultured Oceanicaulis sp. | reverse complement strand
GCTGTTCGACACCGCCTTCCGCCTGAACTCGCAGCTGCGCGCGCTGGAAACCTGTGGCAAGCCGGTCGCGGCGGCCATTAATGGCCTCGCGCTCGGCGGCGGGTTCGAGGTGACGCTCGCCTGTCATTACCGCGTGATGGCGAACGATACCGGCGCCAAGCTCGGCCTGCCGGAAAGCCTCGTCGGCGTTCTGCCCGGTGGTGGCGGCACGCAGCGCCTGCCGCGCCTGATTGGTGTGATGAACGCTGCCCCTGTCATGCTGCAGGGCAAGCAGCTGGACGCCGATACGGCCAAGCTCCAGGGCGTGGTCCACGAAGTGGCCCCGGCCTCTGAAATCGTCGCCAAGGCGAAAGAGCTGGTGAAGGCCAATCCGCTGGGTTCGAAACAGCCTTGGGATCAGGACAAGTTCAAAATCCCCGGCGGCGGCCCCTACCACCCGCAAGGCATGCAGATTTTCGGCGGCGCATCCCCGATGCTGCTCAAAGAAACCTACGGCAACTATCCGGCCCAGCGCTACATCCTGTCATGCGTCTATGAGGGCCTGCAGGTGCCGATCGATGCGGGCCTGCGCATTGAGAGCCGCTATTTCACCAAGCTGCTGATGCGCCCGGAAAGCCGCAACATGATCCGCTCGCTCTTCCTGTCCAAGCAGGCGCTGGACAAGGGTGGCCGCCGTCCGGCCGGTCAGGAGCGCTCTGACATCAGGAAGATCGGCGTTATCGGCGCAGGCTTCATGGGCGCAGGCATCGCCACTGTCTCGGCGCAGGCCGGGATCGAAGTGGTGCTCATCGACGTCAATCAGGAAGGCGCCGACAAGGGCAAGCAGCACGCGGTCGACTTCTTCGCCAAGGGCGTCAAACGCGGCAAGATCAGCGAAGACAAGGCCAAGGGGCTTGCTGACCTGATCACGGCCACCACCGATTACAATGCCCTCAAAGACGTTGATCTCGTTGTCGAGGCGGTGTTTGAAAACTCCGAGCTGAAAGCCGAAATCACCAAGAAGGCCGAGGCCGTCATGCCTGCGGGCGCGGTGTTTGGTTCCAACACCTCCACCATCCCGATCACGTCGCTCGCGAAGGCATCGGTGCGGCCTGACAACTTCATCGGCATCCACTTCTTCTCGCCGGTCGAGAAGATGAATCTGGTCGAGCTGATCGTGGGCGAGAAGACGGGCGATCTCGCCGTCAGCCGCGCCATCGATTTCGTCGGCAAGATCAAGAAGACGCCGATCGTGGTCGCCGACACGCGCGGCTTCTACGCAAATCGCTGCGTGATGCGCTATATCGAGCAGGGCATGTACATGCTGACCGAAGGCGTGAAACCCGCCCTCATCGAGAACGGCGCGAAAATGGCCGGCATGCCGGTCGGCCCGCTCTCCCTTCAGGACGAGGTGGCCATCGATCTGGGCTACAAGGTGCTCCAGCAGACCAAGAAGGATCTGGGCGACGCTTTCGAGGACACGCCCAATGCGCGCGTCATCGAGCGTATGTATGAGCTTGGCCGCTATGGCCGCAAGAACGCCAAGGGCTTCTACGTTTATGAGGAAGGCGGCAAGCGCCTGTGGGATGAGCTGGGCCAGTTCGCGCCCAACGGTGCCATCCTGCCGGCAGAGCACCAGCCCTCGGTTGGCGAGATCAAGGACCGCATCCTCTACGCCCAGGCCATCGAGGCGGCCCGCACCATGGCCGAAGGCATTGTCGAAGATCCGCGCGAGGCCGATGTCGGCTCGATCCTGGGCTGGGGCTTTGCGCCCTATACCGGCGGCGTCCTCTCCTTCATCGACACGGTGGGGACGGAGACGTTCGTGAAGCGCGCCGATGAGCTGGCAAAGAAGTATGGCAAGCCCTTCGAGGTGCCCCAGCTTCTGCGCGACATGGCGGCGAAGAAAGAGACCTTCTACGGCCGGTTTGCGCCCAAACAGGCGGCCTGATCTTCAAAGTCTCATGACTGACGGAAAAGGCCGGGTGGCAACGCCCGGCCTTTTTCTTTTCCCTCGTCCTTCGAGCGCCACCGCGTCCGAACGGATGAGGAAAAAGTGCAGTTAAGCCCTCATCCTGAGGAGGCCTGAAAGGCCGTCTCGAAGGACGAGGGCAGCAGAATGAAAATCACCAAAATCACGCGTCATTCCGGGCGACCGTAGGGGAGACCCGGAATCCAGAGATCGTAGAGCGAAATGGTGCCAGCGGGTCTGGATTCCCGCCTGCGCGGGAATGACGCCGGTGGAGGCTTAAAGCCCCAACTCCCCCCACATCGCGTCTACCCGGTCGATGATCTCCTGCTCCATGAAGAGCTTTTCGCCCCATTCGCGGGTCGTCTCGCCTTCCCATTTATTGGTGGCGTCCAAGCCGATCTTGGAGCCGAGGCCGGAGACGGGCGAGGCGAAATCGAGATAGTCGATCGGCGTGTTCTCGATGACGGTGATGTCGCGGGCCGGGTCCATGCGCGTGGACATGGCCCACATCACATCCTTCCAGTCGCGTGCGTTGATGTCGTCATCCACCACGATCACCCATTTGGTGTACATGAACTGGCGAAGATACGACCACGCGCCCAGCATCACGCGCTTGGCGTGGCCGGGATAGGCCTTCTTCATCGAGATGACGGCGATGCGATAGCTGCACCCTTCGGGCGGTAGCCAGAAATCGATGATCTCGGGAAATTGCTGGCGGATGAGGGGGATGAACACCTCGTTGAGCGCCTCACCCAGCACGCTTGGCTCATCCGGCGGACGGCCCGTGAAGGTGGTCAGATAGATGGGGGCGCGGCGCATGGTAATGGCGCTCACCTGAAAGACGGGGAAGCGCTCCACCGAGTTGTAATAGCCGGTGTGGTCGCCATAGGGCCCTTCCGGCCCGTCCTCATCCAAGAGGACATGGCCCTCGATGACGATCTCGGCCTCGGCGGGTACTTTCAGCGGCACGGTCTTGCAGGGCACCAGCTCCGCCTTGCGGCCCCTGAGGAGGCCAGCAAACTGGTATTCGGAGAGCGTATCCGGCACCGGCGTCACGGCGGCCAGGATGGTACCCGGATCAGCGCCGAGCACGGCGGCTGCAGGCAGCGGATCGGGCCGCGCGCCCATCCAGCGCTGATAATGCTGCGCGCCGCCGCGATGCTTCAGCCAGCGCATCAGCGTGCGGTTCTTGCTCAATTTCTGCATCCGGTAGATGCCAAGGTTGAAATCGTCCTGCTTGTCCTCCGACGGCCCCTTGGTGACGACGAGCGGCCAGGTGATCAGCGGCGCAGGTTCGCCCGGCCAGCAGCCCTGAATGGGCAGGCGGTCAAGATCGATATCGTCGCCGGTGAGCACGATCTCCTGACAGGGCGCCTTCTTCACCGTGCCGGGGCGCATCGCCATCACGGTTTTCGCCAGCGGCAATAGCTCCATCGCGTCTTTAAGCCCGCGCGGCGGTTCAGGCTGGCGCAGAAAGGCAAGAAGCTCGCCCACCTCGCGCAGGTCTGCCGCCGTGCGGCGCGGCTCGCCGCCCATGGTCACGGCGCGGGCAACCCTGCCTACCGTGCCGAACAGGTTGACGAGGGCAGGCATTTCGCTCGCCCGGCCGTCTTCATGCACAGGATTTTCAAAGAGGACCGCAGGGCCGCCTTTGGCCAGCAGGCGCGTCTGGATCTCCGTCATCTCCAGATGGGTGGAGACGGGGGCGGAGACGCGTTTCAGCTCGCCTTCAGCTTCCAGCAGGGCCATGAATTCGCGAAGGGATTTATAGGCCATGATTGCGCCCCGTCAGTGTCTTTGGGGTCTGGTTATAGCGCCGCCTCGCGCTTCGGCCAGTGCGTCACGGTGCGCCAGATGCGTAA
>CAZCEG010000259.1:0-3817 GCA_964497275.1 uncultured Oceanicaulis sp. | reverse complement strand
CTTTCACCTGCCGGACCGCGCCTGATCGTCTGCATCTGCGCGCTTGGACTTCTCATGCTGCCGGGCTGTCTGGCGGCGGCCGCAACCGGCGCCGTGGTTGGCGCTGCAGGTGCCACGATTGGCGTTGCAGGCGATATCGCGGAAGGGGCGGTCGATGTCGTCACCACCAGCGATGAGGAAGAAGAGCGCAAGCGCCGCCGCCGCGAGCGCGACTAGGCCTTTCTCCCCCTTAATCCACCCCGATCCATTTATGCGTCTGGAGCGAGAGGCTCCATTGCGGGTGGGCAAGGCAGTATTCAAACGCGGCCTTTGCGTTTTCCATCTGCTGCGGCCCGTCCATGGGCTGCAGGCGGAAGGTTCGAAAATCGAGGCCTTCAAACCGTTCGGGCATGGCGTCGGCCTGCGGATAGACAAGCTTCAGCTCATCACCGGACAGCTGTTTCAGCGGCGCGGTCGATTTCGGACTGACGCAGATCCAGTCCAGCCCCTCTGGCGCTGCAATCGTGCCATTGGTTTCCACCGCAATCTCGAAGCCAGCCGCTTTCAGCGCCGCGATGGCGGCGTCATCAAGCTGAAGAAGCGGTTCTCCGCCTGTGCAGACGACCAGCGGCTTGCCGCCGCCCGGCCAGAAGCGTTTGACGTGAGCGGCAAGGCTTTCGGCACTGGCAAACTTGCCGCCGCCCTGCCCGTCCGTGCCGACAAAATCGGTATCGCAAAAACTGCAGACGGCCTTGGCGCGGTCGCGCTCCAGCCCACTCCACAGATTGCAGCCCGCAAAGCGCAGGAACACCGCGACGCGGCCGGCCTGCCCGCCCTCACCCTGCACGGTGAGGAAGGTCTCCTTGACCGAATAGGTCATGACGCCCTGCCCCTCCGCCAGTCCTGCCAGCCGGCGGCGCGCAGCTCGCACGCAGGGCAGGTGCCACAGCCATAGCCCCAGTCATGGCGATGGCCCCTGTCACCGAGATAGCAGGTATGGGTCTCTTCAAGGATGAGCGTGATGAGCGCGTCCCCGCCAAGCCGGTGCGCCATAGCCCAGGTCTCGCCCTTGGTGAGGTGCATGAGCGGAGTGTCGAGGGTGAGGTCCATGTCTAGCCCCAGCGCCAGCGCACGCTCCTGCGCCTTTAGCGTATCCTCGCGGCAGTCTGGATAGCCCGAATAATCGGTCTGGCACATGCCACCGACCAGCACGTCCAGCCCGCGCCGCCAGGCATGCGCGCCCGCCATCGCCAGAAAGACGAGATTGCGGCCCGGCACGAAGCTGGTGGGAAGCCCGCTCTGTCCCATCTCAATCACGCGCTCATAGGTGAGCGCGCTTTCGGCAAGTTTCCCATAGCCGGAGATATCGACCGTCACGTCCTCACCGAGGCGCCCCGCCCATTCGGGCTTCCGGGTGGCCATCGCCGAGCGCACCTTCAGGCGCGCTTCCAGCTCGATGCGGTGGCGCTGGCCATAGTCAAAGCCGATCGTCTCCACCCGCTCATAATGGGTCAGCGCATGGGCAAGGCAGGTGGCAGAATCCTGCCCCCCTGAAAAGAGCACCAGCGCGCCCTTGCCCTTGATTGTGTCTGACGCCGCCATGGCCGATCCTTCTTCCTGCCTGCTATATCCGGGCAGATGGCCCGGACTGCAAGGGAGACGGCATGATGGCTGACAGCGGCGGCGCAGTGATCCTCTACACCACCTGGCCTGACGGCGATGCGGCAGCCAAGGCTGCCCGCGTGCTGCTGGAGGAGCACCTGATCGCGTGCGCGAATATTTTTCCGGCAGGCAGGTCCGTCTTCCGCTGGGAGGGCAGGATTGAGGACGCAAGCGAAACGATAGCGCTCTTCAAGACGCGTGCCTCACGGGCGGAGGCGTTGCGCGACCGGCTGATCATGCTGCACCCCTATGACGAGCCCTGCGTGCTGGCGCTGGACGTGGATGCGGACAAAAGCGCAGCGGGCTTCCTTGCCTGGATCGGCGCAGAAACCCGCTAGAACGCTCTCTCAGGGCCGTTTCTAGGCGCTGCGGCGCAGGTAGGCGATGGCCGACGGATCAGCGCTCAGCGCCTCTTCCAGAGCCTGCAGCAGAGGTTCTGACGTCACAGGTGCGCGCACCAGTACTTCCGCCCCCGAACGCTGCACGGGCAGCTGCAGCTTGTCGGCAAGCCGCACGATCGGCGTCAGTGAGGCGGTAGAGGCCAGCGAGCGCACATCGTGCACGGCATCTTCCGGCTCGGTTGCCCCGATCTGCAGGCCCAGCACGATCACGTCATAGGCAGCGGCGCTGAGGCCTTCGAGCATCTCCGACGCGTTGTCGGCACAGGTCACGACGCAGTTGAAGGATTTGAGATACCCCATCAGCACCGCGCGGCGGGCCGGGTCGGCCTCGCACACCAGCATGCGCAGGCGGCGATTGGCGAGCGCCAGACGCTCATCACCATACCGGCCCGGACGGTCCGCCATGCGCACCGGAATCTCGAACCAGAAGACAGAGCCCGGCTCGCCCGGCGTATAACCGACCTCGCCGCCCATCATGGAGGCCATGCGCTTGGCAAGGTGCAGGCTGAGGCCCGTGCCGGAGCCGGAGCCCGGCTTGGCGGCATCTTCGGCAAAGCTGTCAAACAGGCTATCGCGATAGATGGGCAGCACGCCGCGGCCACTATCACGCACCTCGACGCGTAGGCGCGATGCACCGTCATTGCCGCGCGGCGACATGCTGATCGCCACCTTCACGCCGCCGCTTTCAGTAAAGCGGATACCGTTGGCGATGAAGATTTCCGCCATCTGGCAGATGCGGTCCTGGTCAGCGCGCAGATGCTCGCTGCAATCACCCGACATCTCTACGGCGAAGTCGAGATCGCGCGAGCGCGCCTTCATCTCGCCAAAGCGCTTCAGGCGCTCCCCGAGACGCTCGGCAGGAAAATCATCCAGCCGCAATTCCATATTGCCCGCTTCAATGCGCGAGACATCGAGGATCTCGCCGACAAGGCTGCTCAGCACATCGCCGGACTCCCCGATACGGCCGACCATACGGGTGGCCTCCGACGAAAGCGGCAGCTCGCGCAGCATCTGCGTCTGGGCGAGGATGGAGTTCAGCGGTGCGCCAAGCTCGTGGCTCATATTGGCCAGCATGGCCGCCTTCGCGCGGGCGGCGTTTTCCGCAGAGCGCGCCGCAGCCTCGTGGCGTTCGGCCAGCCGTGCCAGCGCCTCGCGCTGGGCCTCGGCCTCCTTGCGGGCTTCTTCCAGATCGGCATTGGCTTCAACCGTGTCGACAAGGCTCTGGCGATAGGTCGATGCCAGCCGCGTGGTCACGGCAAAGAAGAGCAGCGCCATGCCCGCGAGCACAATGCCGCTGAGCGTGCCGAACGAAGCATACCAGAGCGCCGCCAGCGACAGGCAGGGCACGTTGTAGCACAGCACGACGCGCGGTTCGGCAGCAGACGTCATGGCAGCTCCCGCTGACATGCCGGAGATCATCACCGCCACGGCAAGGATGGCAGCCATCGAGGCCTCTTCGCCCAGCATGAAGCCGGACGCGCCCCACAATGCGCCGACCAGCGCGGTGCAGACCATGTAGCCATGCATCTCGCCCGGCGTCGGCACGGTATTGGACCGGCGCGCCCGGTTGAGTGACAGAAGGCGGAATACCGATGCAACGGTCATCGCCAGCACCCAGCATGCGAGCCATACCGGCGGAACCGAGCCCCACAGCATCGCGCCAAGGCCCAGCGCGCCGATGACATTCATCGGCACCGCCTGAAGCGAGCTTTTTGTGATCAGAAACTGCGCGGCGTGTACGTGAGACTGCGCGTCTTCTGATCACAAAAAGCTCG
>CAZCEG010000258.1:0-3842 GCA_964497275.1 uncultured Oceanicaulis sp. | reverse complement strand
CCGCGAAAAGTCGCGGGCGCGCATTCGCGCTCTTCGGACGGCGTTCCGCCGTCCGTAAAGCGACGGAAAGTCGCTAAAGCCCCTCATAGGCCGCATTGATCAGCCGTACGGCGCGTTCATCGCCGACCAGCACATCCATCTGACGGTTCATGACATAGGCGCCGGAGAGCCCCGTCACCGGGTCTGCAAACGCGCATGAGCCGCCAAAGCCATAATGGCCGACGGCCTTCGGCTCCGGCCCGAACCAGCCGCTATCCCGGTTCACGTTCACGCCCGCCCCAAAGGCGATATCGAAAGGCAGCACGCGGTCCTCGCCCTCCACCCGTATCGCCATCGCCTCTTTCACCACCGCCTCGCTGATCAGGCGCTCCCCGCGCAGGAGCCCGCCGGTGGCAAAGACGGCCATCAGCTCGGCAAGGCCGCGCGCAGTGGCGTGCGTATTGGCGGCAGGAAACTCCGCTGCGCGCCATTCGGCCGCGCCGCGCCTGCCGGGCGAAGACCAGGGTTTCAGGAAAGCTGCTTCCTTTGCCGCATTGATCTTGCCGAGATGCGGCGCGCGCGGCGGCAGCACATGCTCGCCCGCCCTGCCATGTTCAGCCTCGGGAAGGCCGATCCACACATCAATGCCGCGCGGGCCCGCAATCAGGTCTTTCAGGAGCTGACCCACCGAGCGCCCCTGCGGTTCGGCCCTGCGGAGAGCGGCATCGGCGAGGAAGCCGAATGTGATCGGGTGATAGCCCGAGCCCTCGCCCAAGGGCCACATCGGCGCCATCGCAGCAAGGCGCGCCTCGATCAGATCCCGGTCGAACCAGTCGCCTGGCTCCATCTCTTCCCTGATGCCGGGTAGTCCCGCCTGATGGGAGAGGGCCTCAGCAAAGGTCACCGCCTCCTTGCCGTGGGCGGCAAATTCCGGCCAGAGCGAGGCGAGCGTTGTGTCGTAAGAGAGCCAGCCCTGATCGACCGCATAGGCCGCGACCAGCGCCGTGATCGCCTTGCCGGTGGAGAAGACCGGGATCAGCGTATCGGCCTGCCAGTCGCGCTCGCGCTTGCGGTCTGCATGACCGCCATGAATATCGATCAGCTTCTCGCCGTGGCGATAAAGCGCGAAGGCCGCGCCGATCTCGTTGCCAGCTTCAAAATTGGCCTCGAACGCGTCTGCGACCGCGTCAAATCCGGGGGCGATGGTGCCATGTATCGTGATGCTCATGGGGTGCGGGTAGCGCGCCGAAGGATTGCGATCAAGCGGCTAGATGACGATCCGCATGAGAAGGCCTCGCCCGTCACGCGGCGGATTGGCAGGCAGGCTGACAGCCTCGCCCTTGACGATGCGCAGCGCGCTGAGCGCACACATGGCGGCATCCACCACATCATCCGGCGCGCATCTGGTTTTGGGAAAGCTGTGCGGGTCCAGCGGGGCTGGACCCATTCCGTGACGCGCCAGCAGGGCCAAGCGTTCGGCGCGGCCCTCCCGTGTTTTCTTCGGATAAGCCATAGGCGCGCCGTTGAGCACGGCAAAGCCCACTTCGGGATGGGTTTCAAACAGGCGGGATTCCATCGCTGGCGTTACCAGAGCGTCGATCTCGCGCAGCTTGGCAAAGAGGCCATAGCTCTGTGCCGACAGGCCGGGACCGCCTGCTGCGCGGTTCAGGTGCTTGGCCTCTTCATAGGAGCGCGCGGCAAGGGTGGGCCGCAAGGGCGAGGAAAAGACGCTGGAGGTGCGTCCGGGCTTCAGGCGCTGGCGCGCTTCGCGCTCGCAGGCCCGGCCCGGTCCGGTCGGTGTGTCCTCAAACCCGATCGGCATGTCGATCGTGATAATCTCAGGCCTTTCGGGCGCATCCAGCGCTTCGGCGAGGCTGGAAAAAAGCTTAAGCCTTGGCGGCGCTGTGCCGGTCACGTCGAGGAACAGACCGACCCAACCCGCCTTGCAGCCATCAAGGCCCAACACCCAGGGCGATCTCATGCAGGCCAGCTTTCGACCAGAAGGTCGTCCGCGCCGGCAACCAGCGTAGCCCGGATCACGCGGTCACAGCCGCCTGCCAGATGCGCGGCCAGCGCGTCAAAGCCCATGCCGGAAAGTTTCGCTACCAGCGCTTCTGCGGCCAGAAGATCGCCCGTGCCGTGCGGCACACCCTCCAGCCTTGGAACATCCGCGCTGGAAACATGCTTGCCATCCACCGCTACAACCGCGAGGCGGTGATCACCGGCGGGCACAGATGTGGCGATGACCGGCCTGCCGAGCGCCTGACATGCCGCTACGGCCCCTTCACGGCCACCCACAGGCCGTCCGGCGAGGAAAGCCAGCTCGAATGCGTTTGGCGTCAGAAGGCTCGCCAGCGGCACCAGACGGGCCTTTAGCGCGTCTGCCGTGTCGCGCCGGATATAGAGCCCGTCCGCGCTGCCATCCGGCACGCCATCCCCGCAAATCGGGTCGACCAGCACGAAGAGGTCTGGCGATTGTGCGCGCAAGGCTGTGATGAAGCGGGACGCGGCCTCGACCTGGCCTGGCGTGGCGAAATAGCCGGTGAGAATGGCCGCGCAGTCTTTTGCCGCCGGGGTCGCCAACAGCGCGTCCAGCGCGCTCTGGAACACCTGATCGCTCACCGCGCCGCCGCCCGGCGCGCCAAGGCCCGGATGGCGTCCGAAAATCACAGTCGGCACATGGGCCGGGATGAAGCCAACGCGGCTGAGCACGTGCGCGCTCACCCCGCCGCCAACCCGGCTGCCAGCCACCAGCGAGCTGAGAATGATGACGCTGCGATCCATCAGCGGTGCGGGACTACTCGCTGCGTTCAACACTGACCGACAGGCCGAGCCGGTCGATGTCGAAATCACCGGACGGGCTTGTCAGCGTGTTCATCGGCACAGGCGCCGACGGGTCCAGCGTCAGGACCAGCGTGCCGCCGTCGCTGACAAATTCGGAGAGCGGCTGCGCAATGGCATTGAGGAAGCTGCGGGGCACTTCGCGCGGCGCGGCCGACAGGCCCAGCGTAACCAGAATAGCGGCCTGCTGGCGCATCTGGGCGGGCGTCATGCCCATCGAGGCCCCATAGGCGTTGAAGGTGCGTTCCAGAAGCGACTGATCCTGAATACGGACATTCAGCTCATGCAGCATCAGGTGCCGGTCGAGCCCTTCCATCACGGCATCACCGGTCTTGCCCGAATCCTGCGCCGAGGCCACCGCCTCGCCATAGGCGGCAATGCCAGAGAGCTCCTGATGGAAATCGATGGTCAGGCCGTCGCGCCAGATGAAACGGTTGGCGTTCTGGGTGCGTGCGCGGTCCGTGACAGGATCATAAATGGCCTCTGATTCAAAGCTCAGCACCACGTCTTCAAACCCGATCACGGCCAGCGCGCCCGCAACCTGCGCACCGGCATCGGAATTGCGCGCGCCTGACAGTGTCATTTCCGGCATCTGCACGCGGGTGATGATCCCCTCGCGGGTCTCGGTGACATTGCTGGTGAAGCTTTCCATGGACAGGGCCAGACCGTTCATTGTCCCTGCAAGGCCGGTGACACGAAGCGCGCGGTAGAGGTCTGCCGGATTGGCCGATACGGCAAGGTTCAGCGGATTACTGGCCTGCCCGGCCAGAAGCGCCGAGAGGAAGCGCGCGCCAGCGCCTTCAATGCGGGCTTCCTGAAGCGTGAAATCCACCGTGTCGCCATCATTTGATTGCAGGCGCAGGCCTTCAATATGGGCGCTTTCCAGCCCGCCTTCATCAAGACGCTCCAGCATGATGGCACTTACCTGCATCACGCCGTCAAACTCGCCGCCGGAGAGCGAAAATCCGGTCAGGGACAGCTCGCGGAAGCCATAACCCGCCAGATTGCCCGCAATATCGGGG
>CAZCEG010000257.1:0-3860 GCA_964497275.1 uncultured Oceanicaulis sp. | reverse complement strand
CTCCCCCCTCCGTCTGGCAAGCCAGACACCTCCCCCGTAAACGGGGGAGGACAGAACAGCTCCCCCGGGACCTCGCATGCGCTCGGCCCGAGGATGACACCCGGTTGGCTTGTGAGGGAGCGATCTATCCCCCCTCGCGGGCCTTTACCGCCGCTTCAAAATCCGCCAGCGCGGCGGCCAGCCTGTCCTGCGGCGAGGCGGGGGCAGCAAAGCTTGCAATGTCCTCCCGGCGCACGCCGCGCTGGACGCGCTTCCTGACCGGGCCTGCGGGCGCGCCAAGGCTGCCCTGAACGATGCGCAGGCGTTTCGGCGCACGCCCCGCATATTGCGCCACGCGCTCAAGGATCACGGCCGATTGCGCTTCGATGAGGGCGGCAGCAGGGCCACGCGCCCGCACGGTGAGGAGGCCTGCGGAGAGTTTCTCTGGGCTCGACCAGCGCGCCAGCGCCTCGCCGACAATCGCCTCCCAGTGTTCATCCAGCTCGCCGACCCCCGGCCCGAAAGCTTTCGCCAGCGGGCGCACCACGCTTGCCAGCGCCCGCGCTGCGGCGGGCGGGGGCGGGGCGGCAGGGCGTCCGCGATGGCTGGTCGCCCACACTTCCGCCTCGATGCGATAATCCGCACGGCTGGTATCGACCTGCACGCGCCTGCGCGCCAGCCTTGAAACCTCGCCCCTGTCCTCGAAATCTGTGCTCATGGGGCCAGTGTCACGCCTTCACGCGTCAGGAGCAAGCATGGCAAGCCGGTTGAAGGCAGAGGCGCTGACGCCGCGCGACATCGCCGCCATGCGCGAGCGCCTGCTTGGCTGGTATGACAGGGAAGGGCGGGCTCTGCCGTGGCGCATCCGGCCCGAAGACCGCGCGCGCGGACAGGTGGCAGACCCCTATGCGGTGTGGCTGTCTGAAATCATGCTGCAGCAGACGACCGTGCCCCATGCCGCGCCATACTATGCGCGCTTCCTGCAGCTATGGCCGGGCGTGCATGACCTTGCAGACGCGCCGCGCGAGCAGGTGATGGCCGAATGGGCGGGCCTTGGCTATTACGCCCGCGCGCGCAATCTGCATGCCTGTGCGCAAGCCGTATCGCGCGAGCTTGGCGGCGTATTCCCCAGCGATCTTGAGGGGCTTCGCGCGCTACCGGGCATTGGGGACTATACCGCCAACGCCATCCGCGCCGCCGCGTTTGACCTGCCCGCTAGCGTGGTGGACGCCAATGTGGAGCGGGTGATTTCGCGCGTCTTCACGGTGGAAACGCCGCTGCCCGCCGCCAAGCGGGAGATCACAGAACACGCCCGTACGCTGGCCGATCCGGACCGGCCCGGCGACTATGCACAGGCCATCATGGATCTGGGCGCCGTCATCTGCACGCCGCGCGGGCCCTCCTGCGGTGCGTGCGTGTGGGCGGACAATTGCAAGGCGCGCGATGCGGGCACGCAGGAGCGCTATCCGGTCAAAGCCGCGAAGAAAGCCAAGCCCGTGCGCCATGGCCTTGCCTTCGTCATCCTGCGCGAGGGCGAGGCAGGGCGCGAAGTCTTTGCGCGGCCCCGCCCCGATAGCGGGCTTCTGGGCGGCATGCTGGAAGTGCCGGGAACCGACTGGCTGGAGGATGCCTCGGCTTTGCCTGATCCGGATCTGGCGGCACCGGACGGGCTTCACTGGCGCGAGGCTGGCAGGGTGGCCCATGTCTTCACCCATTTTGCGCTGGAATTACGGGTATTTGCTGCGCAGGCAGAGCCGGGTTGGTCCCACCCTGCGGGCCGCTTCGTGACGGCTGAACCGCTAACCCGCTCCGGGCTGCCGACCGTGATGAAGAAGGCGGTGAAGGCAGCGCTTTAATTGTGTCGCCCTCGTCCTTCGAGACGCCACTGTGTGGCTCCTCAGGATGAGGGCTTGGGTCGTGCTTTTCCCTCATCCCTCGGCCCCGTGGTGCTCGAAGGACGAGGGAAAAGCAAACAGAGACCCTTAAGCCTCTTCCATCTCCGCGCGGATGCGGCTGCGCAGCACGTCAATCGGCATCAGCGTGCCATTGCGGCGGATATGCCAGAACGTCCAGCCATTGCACGACGGCGCGCCCTGAACGGCGGCACCCACCTGATGGATGGAGC
Organism: uncultured Oceanicaulis sp.; assembly: GCA_964497275.1. GTDB lineage: Bacteria > Pseudomonadota > Alphaproteobacteria > Caulobacterales > Maricaulaceae > Glycocaulis. The sequence goes on along the minus strand of CAZCEG010000257.1, from coordinate 1,756 downwards.
CGGTCTCGCCGCCGCCGGTGACCGAACCATCGGCGCGCACGCGCGCCGTGCGCCGGCCTTGCGCGCAGAAGAGCGTATCGCCGGGTTTGACGAGGCCGGCTTCAACGAGATTGCCAAACGGGATGCGCGGCAGGGCGCGTTTTGACGCCGTCACCTGCAGGGCGCTGGCATCACCGGGGCTGATCGCCTCGATGCGCTGGCGGGCAAGCTTCACATAGTCGGCGTCCGCCTCGATGCCGATGAAATTGCGGCCGAGCTTGCGGGCCACCGCGCCCGTGGTGCCGGTGCCGAAGAACGGATCCAGCACCACATGGCCGGGATTGGTGGTCGCCAGCAGCACGCGGTGTAGCAGGCTCTCAGGCTTCTGCGTCGGGTGCGCCTTGCGGCCATCGCCCGCTTTCAGCCGCTCTCCGCCAGAGCAGATCGGCAGCGTCCAGTCGGAGCGCATCTGCACGCCGTCATTCAATGATTTCATCGCGGCATAGTTGAAGGTGACGCGGCTGGTCTTGTGCTTTGCCGCCCAGATCAGCGTCTCGTGGGCGTTGGTAAAGCGCGTGCCCTTGAAGTTCGGCATCGGGTTGGACTTGCGCCAGATCACGTCATTCATGATCCAGAAGCCCATATCCTGCAGGAAGGTGCCGACGCGGAAGATGTTGTGATAGCTGCCGATCGTCCACAGCGCGCCATCGTCTTTCAGGATGCGGCGCGCCTCTTCCAGCCATTCGCAGGAAAACAGGTCATAGGCGTCAAAATCGCCAATCTGGTCCCATTCGGCGTCGACCGCATCGACGCGCGAATTGTCCGGCCGGTGCAGTTCGCCGCCCAGCTGCAGATTATAGGGCGGGTCCGCGAAAATCAGGTCCACGCTGTTGTCTGGCAGCGATTGCATGATCTCCACGCAATTGCCGTGCAGCACCTGATTTATTGGCAAAGCTGTTGACACCACAGGCCATCCTTGTTCGTCCCCGGTGCATGAGGCTTCAAATGATACGCCTAACGAGGGGTTAAGCGCGAATCACTCGCCTGATATTTTTTCTGCGGCGCGCTTCACCGGCGCGTAGGAATGCCGATGGATCGGGGTCGGGCCGAAGGCCTCCAGAGCCTGCATATGCAAGGCTGCGCCATAGCCCTTATGGCCCTCAAACCCGTATTGCGGCCAATGATTTGCGGCGTGCACCATCACTGCATCGCGCGCTGTCTTTGCTATAATGGAGGCAGCCGAGATGGCCGGTTCCAGAGCGTCCCCGCCAATTATTGCCTCTGCGGGGCAGGAAAGACGCGGCAGGCGGTTGCCATCAATGAGCGCGCGGACCGGGCGCACCGGCAGACGGTCCACCGCCCGCGCCATAGCGCGCATGGTCGCTTCCAGCACATTCACCCTGTCGATCTCGGCCGGTTCGGCAATGCCGACCCCCACCATGGCTTCGGCACGGATGATCAATGCCAGCGCCTCGCGGCGCTTCGCGGTCAATTTCTTGGAGTCCTGCAAGGCGCTGATCGCGGAGAAGTTTTCCGGCAGGATCACGGCGGCGGCCACGACCGGCCCGGCCAGCGGCCCGCGCCCCGCCTCGTCTATGCCTGCGGTTAGGCCAGTCTGATCAGGTGCTCGGGCCGTTGGCACCGTCTTGTATCCCTGTCTGGCTTGCCGGGCTGGGTCTGGGTTCTTTCAAAGCGAGTTTGCCGCGAAATTTTTGCAGGAAAAACAGGAGCGCCCCCACCGGGATCGCGACGTTGAAGACATGATGGCCGGTGAAAC
>CAZCEG010000256.1:0-3878 GCA_964497275.1 uncultured Oceanicaulis sp. | reverse complement strand
GAAATAATAACAATGGGATCTGTGGCTGTCATGGCGACTCCTTATCTCAAGTAAGACAGCCTTACATGTCATACACGCATGAGGTGCGCAAGAGGGGGAATGCACAAAATTAAGATTGGTTAATTTCTTTTGCGCAGCACCATCAAACGCGCTATACTAAGAAAATTAGCAACCGCAGCAATTAAGGGGGAGAGAACCATGAGTTCCGCCAAGAAACGCGCCGGTGAACCGACCGTTGTCAAAAAATACGCCAACCGCCGTCTGTATGATACGGGCCGCAGCTCCTATGTGACGCTCGACGATCTGTGCGAGATGGTCAAGGAAGGCCACGATTTTGTTGTGTATGATGCCAAGAGCGGCGAGGATTTAACGCGCCAGGTCCTGACCCAGATTATCGTCGATCAGGAAAGCAAGGATGGCGGCCAGACCCTCCTGCCCGTCGGTTTCCTGAAACAGCTGATTGGTTTTTACGGCGATAATGTCGGCGCGCTGGTGCCCAATTATCTGGAGCACTCGATCAACGCCTTTACCAAAAATCAGGAAGAGCTGCGTGACCAGATCAATAAATCCATGGAAGGCATGTTCCCGATGGCAAGTTTTGAAGACATCAGCCGCCAGAATATGGCCATGTTCGAAAACGCCATGCGCATGTGGGCCCCGTTCACGGGCACGACGCCGGGCGCGGATAAGGATAAGAAGTAAGGATTTCTCCGCAAGGAAAGGGAAACGGGCCATTGGCCCGTTTTTTTGTGTTTTAACGCCAAGATCGACAAGAGACTCACAATACTCCTCATCCCGGCGAAGGCTTAGTGACTTTTTGGTTATCTCGGTGGTGTCGGCGTTGAGATACTTTTACAACTGGCCGCCGAGACGGTCGCGCGCATCCATGGCGCGGTCCATCTCTTCGGCTGGCGCCTCAAGAATCAGAGCCAACACCTGACCGCCCTGCTCGGCAAAGAGCGTCGATTGCGTGCGGGTATTGCCATTGCTCTCGACACAGGCCAGATCAAGCGCCACACGGCCGCTTTGCGCCGGACCGGGCACGGCGGCGAAATCACCCGTACAGGCGTTGCGCTGGGTATTCGCATAGGCCTGTGATACATCGACAGCATTCCCGCGTCCCTGATAGGCTTCGGCTCGTCCTGCCAGCGGCCCACTCCGCCACTGCCAGGCTTCGCTGGCGCCATTCGCGCCGCGTGACTGATTGGCGGAAATGCCGGCACGTGTCAGCAGGCTTTGCAATCCCGATCCGCCTGCCGCTGTTGCCGCTTGCGCCACGGGCGCAGCAGATGGAGATGGCATGGGCGTGCGACGCTGTACAACGCTGGAAGATGCGGCGGCGGTACGCTCAGCGCGCTGAACCTGCGCGAGCTGTTGCTTCATTTGGGCAAATTCGCGCTGCTGGGCGTTCGTGCGTTGTTGCATCGCGCGCATCTGCTCTGTCTTTTGTTGCAATTCACGGCGCAACATTGCCGTTTCCTTGTCGCCGGCGAGCGCTTTTTGCGCCTGATCCGACAAGGCGGCCAGCCGCGTCTGAAGATCGGCGATTTCCTGATTACGCTCCGCCAGCGCCGCCTGAAGCGCACGCGTTTCCGCAGGTTTATCCTCCGGCTTGTTTGCGTCCTTGGCTGCCAAGCGCTGTTTGAGGGTCTGCACTTCTTCTTGCAGGGCCGTGATCCGCTTTGCCTGCTGTGGATCAGGCAACGGCGTCGGGGCAGCTTTCATTTCCGCCGGTGCCGCAGGTGCAGAAGTGCGCGCCGAGAGCTGCCTGCGCAGATCGGCAATTTCGCTCTCCAATACGGCAATCTTTTGGGTCTGGGCCGGATCAGGCTTGACCACCTCAACCTCTTTGATCACTTCCTTGATTTGTGGGACACTCACAGCGGGCGTTTCAGACACAGGCACCGCCCCGCCGCGTAATTCCGCCAGACGTAATTTTTCTTCCAGTTCCGCGATGCGATTGCCGCGCGCGCTTCCCTGCGCCAGTTTTTCTTCATAGCCGCGACGCTGCTCGCTCAACTGGCGCTTGAGACGCTCATTCTCCTCTTCCAGAGTCGCGATATCGCGACTGCGCATCGGCGCAACATATGCCGCCCGATCTTCGGACGCGCGGCGCATCACAGCCGGCGTTTCGAGCTGGGTAATGCGTGTCGTTTCGGGGCGTTTATCTGCCGGATCAATTGCAGATGCAGGCGAGCCTGACGCGGGCTTGGGGGGTGCTGGGTCCATACGGGCCGTCCGCTCGGCCTGAAACCCGTCAACTGAACCGGCCTCAGCGCTCAAGATATCCGTATTGGCTTGCGGCGCGGGTGCATTTTCTTTCAAAGCATCCATGCATTGCGCCAGATCCATCTTTCCCTTGCCGTAGTCCGGCAAGGCCAGCGCAAAGGCCTCTTTATCAATCGAGGCACTGAAACTTTGCGCTTTTTCCATGGCGGCAAAAAAACTGTCGTCCCAGCCAAGGCGCACGACCATCGCCCGGGGCGATACGGGCATCATTTGCAGCTGGCGCGCCTGATTGCCCGCCTTGAGTGTAATATCGTAGGCCGTATCGGTGTTCAGGCGCGCTTCCTGAAAATCAATGGCCAGCGAATATTCTTCAGCCTTATTGCGGCCGATCGAGAAAATAACGCCGTTTTGATATTGCCGCGCCAAGGTGCAATATGCACCGCCCTGTGTGGCCGAATTATCAATGCGCGATACCGACCATCCCCCCTTGGGCTGGATCAGTGCCGACGCATTATTTTGCGTTTGCGCCGATACCGGCAAGACACCCAGCGTCAGACCGGTAAGGCAGGCGGTGGCTAATAAGGAAGAGCGGCGCAGCATCATCAGCGGTTCACGAAGTACGGTCGGTTTCGATCGTTAAGGACAGGCGCCCCGTTACCGGGTCACGGTTCAGTTGCCCCACCGGGCGTACATTGCGATCATCAAATTGCGTTAACGCCGCTTCGAGCGCTTGGGCAAAATCCCCCTGCGCCGACACTTCATGCGGCAGGCGGAACGGTTCATCGGCGCGCCACTCAAGCGCCACATTATTTTGCGTGGCCCAGCGCTGCACCACATCCCGAAGATCGTCCCCTGCACGCGCGGACAGGACCGAAGCCGTTCCAGTACCGGTCATAGGCTGTTCTTCCACGAAGCGGCTTTCAAGACCCAGCGCGGCGGCATTGTCGGCCATCACCTGGGCCACCGCATCTTCAAACGATCCCTCCATGGCCACATCGCGTGCCAGACGACCACCTGAACCATCCGCATCCCAGACAAAATCACGCCCGTCGCGCTCGGCCCATCGGCTCAACACGTCGCGAATATCCTCGCCAGCTTCTGCCTGCCAGCGCGCCGCCACAACCGGCGTGTGCGGTGTAGGCGCCGGTTGTGACACAGCCGAACTGCGCGGGGCAATAGATACCGGCGGACCGGAGGGGCGCCGGGGAATATCACTCATCACGCGCGCTGGTTCAACGGCAGCCAGCTCCTGCCTGGCGACCGGTGCAGGGGCACGCGGCACGTCACTGCGCGGGGCAGACGCCCCGGCATCGGCGTGCCTTTGGGGACGCGTGCTGGTATATGAGGGGTCGCGATCCTTTGCCGCCAGCGTCATACCGGCCGGTTCCGGCGCTGCGGCTGGCTGTGCGGCAGGTGCGGGCGGAATGATCTGCGGCTCATACGGAGCCAGATCTTCGGGAGTCAAATTCAAGTCCGCCATCTCGGTTTCACTGAGCGGCGGCAATTCATCCAGTGGCGAACGGCTGCTGACGGGCGCTTCGGCAGGCGCCTTGAGAAGATCCTGAGCGCTGGGCTGTTTAAACTGCGGCCCCTCCTCGGCGGCTGCCTCACGTTTCACATACACCTGCGTGTCGGGCGTGGTCGGAATG
>CAZCEG010000255.1:0-3896 GCA_964497275.1 uncultured Oceanicaulis sp. | reverse complement strand
TAGGACACAGACTCATAATTTCTGAGCCATATCTGGATAGCGGCGAGTTTGACGAGGGCAAGGTAGTTATCGGCGTGTTTTTCGTAGCGCGTTGCGATGGCCCGGAAGTGTTTGATCTTGCTGAAGAAGCGTTCGACGAGATTGCGGTAGCGATAGAGGAAGGGGCTGAAGCTGGGCGGGTTCTTGCGACGTGAGACCGGTTTGATGCAACCCCATGCACCACGCGATTTTAGGCTGTCGCGCAGGGCGTCGCTGTCATAGGCCCGGTCGGCCAGCAGGATCTGGCCTTCGCCGATCCCGCCGAGCATATCGGTGGCGCTGCGTCCGTCATGGGCCTGGCCGGGCGTGAGCTTGAGTGCGACGGGCAGGCCGTTGGCGTCCACGAGGGCATGGATTTTCGTCGTCAGCCCGCCCCGCGAGCGCCCCATGCATCGGGGGTCAGGAGTGTCTCCGGCGGCGGCGTCCGCGCCCCCTTTTTTGCGTTCGCCCCGTGCTGGTGAACGCGGATCGACGAGCTGTCGATCATCTGGATGTCGCCGTCGTAAGCCGCTGTGATCGCGTCGAATATCCGATCCCAGACGCCCAGCTTGCGCCACCGGACGAAGCGGTTGTAGCAGGTCGTCGCCGGACCGTAGCGCTCCGGGATTTCCGCCCAGGGCGACCCGGTGCGCAAGCGCCAGTAAATCCCGTTGAGCACCTTGCGATCGTCCACACGCGGCACACCGCGCGGCTTGTTCGGCAGCAAGGGTTCGATGATCCACCACTCGAAATCGGTCAACTCGTAGCGGCGACGGCCCATGATCCATATCCTCCTCGCGAAGGTTGAATCAGGCTTCGGCCAAAAACGGAATCCCGTTTATGAGTTTATGACCTAGGCTGCTTCGTCATAATCCGGTCAACCGGACATGAAGGGGAGACCATGCTTGCATCCAGCCTGATCGCTGCAGTGGCGCTGTCTGTGCAGTCGGCTCCGCCGGTTATTGCGCCCGGCGCGCCGGGGGCGGTGCCGCGCCAGATAACGGCAGCCGAATCCCTTGAGATGACCCGCAGCCGCCATACACAGGCCGATGTGCGCTTCATGCAGCACATGATCGTTCACCACCAGCAGGCCGTCGACATGGTCGCGCTGATAGAGGGGCGCAGCACCGATGCAGGCGTTGCGGCCATCGGTGCGCGCATTGCCCGGTCGCAAGATGATGAAATGGCGCTGATGCGCACCTGGCTGGAGCAGCGCGGCGAGCCGATCGAGGCCGATGACCTGCACCACCATCATCATCATGGCGATCATTCAGGCCATGCCCAGCACAGCGCTGACCCCGGCGATATAGCCGTCATGCCGGGCATGCTGTCACCCAACCAGATGGCAGCGCTGGAAGCGGCAAGCGGACCTGAGTTCGACTGGCTCTTCCTCGAAGGGATGATCTATCACCATCAGGGCGCCATCGACATGGTCAACGAGCTGATGGCGTTTCCCGATTCGGCAGAAGATGTCGTGATGTCGGAGTTTGTCGGCCATGTGGTGGCCGACCAGCGCGCCGAAATCCTGCGCATGCAGTCCATGCTCTCCGAGATGGAGCCGCCCGCCAGCCGGGCCACGCGCGATCACGATCATTCAGACCATCATGCGCCTTCAGACCCTGACGACCACAGCCAGCACCGCCAGCATGGCGGCCACGGCCACCATCATCACCGCTAGACCGGCCCGACCTTGCCGAACAGGAAAGACCTGACCGATGAAACACAAATTTCTGAAATCCGCCCTTCTTGCCAGCTCCGTTCTGGCGCTCACCGCTGGCATGGCCTCTGCGCAGGTCAACACGGTGGGCGAGGACGAGCGCACGCATCTCTCTGCGGGCCTGTTTGATGCAGGCGAGGCGGCATCCGGCATGGTGCTGGAGCATAATGTGCGCCCGATCGAAGCCTTCTTCGACGAACGTGCCCTGTTTGCTCCGAGAGAGTTTTTCCAGGCCATGCAGCGCGCGCAGGCCCAGCGCGAGGCCGGTGAGGAAGTGGAGGAACCGCCCTTCAGCCCGCTCGCCCTTGCCAATACCGATTTCGCCTTCCGCGGCGATCTGGTGATCATGGGCAATTATCACGGCTTCCTGATCTATGATGTGTCGGGCGATGCGCCCGAGCTGATCTCGGCGACCGTGTGCCCCGGCGGGCAGGGCGATGTGTCGGTCTATGGCGATCTGTTGTTCATGTCGGTCGAACAGAACCGTGCGCGGCTTGATTGCGGCGCTGGCGGCGCTGAGGGCGAGGTCAATGAGGAGCGCTTCCGCGGCATCCGCATTTTCGACATTTCCGACCTGACTGCCCCGCGTCAGGTGGCCGCCGTGCAGACCTGCCGGGGCTCACACACCCACACCCTGCTGCCCGATCCGAACGATCCCAACCTGCTCTACGTCTATAATTCGGGCACTCAGCCTGTGCGCTCCGGCGACGAGCTGGGCATTTGTTCTGACGGCCAGCCGGAGGAAAACCCGGAAACGGCACTCTACTCCATCGACGTGATCCGCGTGGCGCTGGATGCCCCGGAAACCGCCGAGATCGTCAACCGTCCGCGCATCTTTGCCGACCGCGAGACGGGCGAGATTGCAGGCCTGTGGCGCGGTGGCCAGTTCGGCATCGCCAGCCAGCAGACCGCACAGACCAATCACTGCCACGACATCACGGTCTATCCCGAGCTTGGCATTGCAGCAGGTGCATGCAGCGGCAATGGCATTCTTCTGGACATCACCGACCCGGCAAATCCGGCGCGCATCTCCGACATTTTCGATCCGGACATGGCCTACTGGCACTCGGCCACCTTCAACAATGAAGGCAATGTGGTGGTGTTCACCGATGAGTGGGGCGGCGGCGTTGCCGCGCGCTGTCAGGCGACCGACCCGGCCAACTGGGGCGCGAACCTGATCGCCACGATCGAGGACAACACGCTGGCCGGCCAGCGCTTCTACAAGCTGCCTGCCCATCAGGGCGCGACCGAGAACTGCGTGGCCCATAACGGCTCGCTGGTGCCGGTGCCGGGCCGCGACATCATGGTGCAGTCCTGGTATCAGGGTGGCATCTCGCTGATGGACTTCACCGACCCGCAAAATCCGTTCGAGATCGCCTATTTCGACCGGGGTCCGGTGGATGGCGAGACGCTGCGCGTGGCCGGGCACTGGTCTGCCTACTGGTATAATGGCCGCATTTACGGCAGCGAGATCGGCCGTGGCCTCGATGTGCTGCGCCTGACCACCAGCGAGCATCTGTCGGAAGCAGAGCTTGCCGCTGCCGAGGCCGTCATCGAGGCGCAGGTGAACCCGCAGACCCAGACCCGCATCGTGTGGGAAGACACCCCCGTGGTGGCGCAGGCCTATCTCGATCAGCTGGCACGCGGCAGCGCGGTTGAAGCCCGTCTGATGGAGCGGGCTGGCACCGAAGTCTCCCGCTGGGCCGATGGCCGGATGAACCGGGGCAATCTGCGCCGTCTCGCCCGTGATCTGAGCGCGGCTGCAGAAGGGGTAGAGGGGCGTGATGGTGCGCGCCTGACCGCCCTTGGCGACCTCCTCGCCCGCGCCGCCGGGTAAGCACAAACGCCGCGTGTAAATGAAGAGCCGGGCAGGTTTCCCTGCCCGGCTTTTTCGTGGCTTGGCCGATCACGCTTCTAGCGGGTCTCGCCAATGTCCCCGGGCCGGAGGCCGATCTCATCAAGCCAGCGGTCGCGGGCCTGCGCGATGGCGTCTTCATCTGGACGTACAAAGCCGTATTGAGGAAACAGCTCCGCCATGCGCGGAGCCATCTCGTCGCCGCCCGCCACAGCCAGGTCCAGCAGCGCGAACCCGAGCGGCGTATCAATCGGTCCGCCTTCCCCGGTTATGTACATGCCCGCGAGCGCACGGTGGGCATGGGCG
>CAZCEG010000254.1:0-3907 GCA_964497275.1 uncultured Oceanicaulis sp. | reverse complement strand
CCTTCGCGCCTCTATCCTGACACATCAACCACACACAGGGACCCATGCCTGCAACTCGCAGACAAGTGGAATCTCGCAGGCATGGGTCACCCGCATAAAGCGGGTGATGACAAGCGGAGGAGACGAGGGAAAGTTCCTACCGCCGCGAAATCTTCGGCTTGGGATTGTCCAGCTCCACAAGGCGGATATCGAGATAGTCCTCGATGGCCGTCTGCAGCGGTTCGACATGGCTGGTAAAGAGGTGCCCTGCGCCGGGGATGAGCTGGCGCTTGATGTCGATACCCTTCTGGGCGCGCACCTTGCTCATCACCTTTTCCATGTCGTCGTAAGGAACGATCACGTCGGCATCGCCATGCGCCACAAGGCCGGAAGCCGGGCAGGGGGCGAGGAAGGTGAAGTCATACATGTTGGTGGGCGGGGCGACCGAAATGAAGCCCGCAATCTCCGGACGGCGCATCAGAAGCTGCATGCCGATCCACGCGCCAAACGAGTGACCCGACACCCAGCAATAGGGCGCGTTGGCGTTGTGAGCCTGCATCCAGTCGAGCGCGGTGGCTGCGTCTGAGAGTTCGCCAAGACCCTGCTCATAGACGCCCTGGCTGCGGCCCACGCCGCGGAAATTGAAGCGGAGCACGGCAAAGCCGCGCTGCTTGAACACGTCATACATCATCAGCGAGACAGGCGTATCCATGTGCCCGCCACCGCGCGGGTGAGCATGGAGGATCAGCGCCACCGGCGCGTTTTCCGTCTTGCCGGGAGAATACTTGCCTTCAATACGGCCTGCCGGGCCGGGAATGATAACGTCAGGCATGGGTGATAAATGCTTCCCTAAGAATCGTTATTTGAGCGTGCAGGTCAGGATTTCTTGCGTGGAAAAGTCCGCATCTGCGCTAAACCGGGCAATAATTCTTGACTCTCACGGTAGGACACCTAACTCACCATTAGCTGGCGAGCAGGCCGTTGGGTGTGCGCGCTCTTAGCACATCGTGCCGACATAATGCGAGCGCCGCGAACAAGTGTTCCGGCAGATGGGCGGCCAGGGCCGTCCGGGCAAGGAGTTGCACCCATGAAACTCAGCACCAAGGGCCGTTATGCCGTGATGGCGATGGCCGATCTGGCGAGCCATCCGGAGGGGCGTCCGGTTCCGCTGGCCGATATCGCGTCGCGTCAGGAAATTTCGCTGTCCTATCTCGAGCAGCTGTTTGCGCGCCTGCGCCGGGCTGGCATCGTGAAGGCCGTGCGCGGTCCTGGCGGTGGCTATCGCCTCGCCCGCAACGCAGCCGACACGCGCATCTCCGACATCATCCTGGCAGTTGACGAGCCGGTTGATATCACCCGCTGCCAGCACATGGCCAAGGGCTGCATGGAGACGGGCCAGCGCTGCATCACCCATGATCTGTGGGATGAGCTGTCGCGCCATATCCATCTCTATCTGAGTTCTGTGAGCCTTGAGGACGTCACGCGCCGCCGGATTGCAGGCTCTGCCTCCGGGCCGAGACCGTTTGCGGTCAGCCTGCAGGCGGCAGCCGAGTAGGGGCAGGCAGGTGAGCGTTTATCTCGACCATAACGCGACAAGCCCGCTGCGGGACGAAGCGCGCGAGGCCATGCTGGCCGCCTACGGGCAGGCCGGTAACGCCTCGTCCGTGCACGCCCCCGGACGGGCTGCGCGTGCGCTGGTCGAGACAGCACGCGAGCGCATTGCCCGCCATTTCGTGACGCGCGCTGAAGACGTGGTGTTCACCTCTGGCGGCACGGAAGCCAATAATCTCGTGATCGCCTCTGCCAAGGCGGCGGGCGCAAAACGCCTGATCATTTCCGCGATCGAGCACGACGCCGTGCGCGATGCAGCGCTGGCGAGTGGGATGGCAGTGGACATCCTTCCCGTTACGGCAGATGGCGTTGCTGATCTCAGCTGGCTGGAGGCTCGTCTTTCGGGTTGGGATCGCGATGCTGACGGCGTGCCCTTCGTGGCGCTGATGGCGGCCAATAACGAGACCGGCGTGGTGCAGCCTGTTGAGGCTGCCGGGCGGCTCGTGCGCGAGGCGGAAGGCCTGTTCCACGTCGATGCCGTGCAGATGGCGGGCAAGCTCGCTTTCGACTTCGGCGGTAGCCTTGCCCATTACGCAGCCCTCTCCGCCCACAAGGCAGGCGGGCCGCAAGGCGTCGGCGCGCTGCTGCTGGCGTGCGATGCGCCGCTGAGCCGCCAGATGCATGGCGGGGGTCAGGAGAAGGGTCGTCGCTCCGGCACGGAGAATGTCGCCGGGATTGCAGGCTTTGCCGCCGCGCTTGATGCGGTTCAGGCCGATGAGGCCGCGCGCATGGCCGCTCTGCGTGACGCGCTGCAATCAAGGCTGGAATCGGTTGACGGCGTGCGCATATGGGGGGCAGGGGCGAGCCGCCTGCCGAACACGCTGTGCCTCTCGGCGACAAGCTGGGGAAGCGAAATTCAGGTTATCGCCATGGATCTGGCAGGCTTTGCCATCAGCGCAGGCTCTGCCTGTTCCTCCGGCAAGGTGAGGAAGAGCCGGGTGCTCGAAGCGATGGGCGCAAGCTCGGAAGAGGCTGCCAGTGCCATCCGCATCAGCATCGGGCGCACAACGGACGAAACGGACATTGCCCGCTTTGCGGATGCCTGGATACGCGAATACGCGCGCGTCCGGCCCCGCCTGGCAGCGGCTGTATAGAGACTGACTGAACCATTCTTGCGCACGCAAGAATGGCAAGGCCGACCGGCCGCCGCGCCTCGTGGCGCGGTAGCCAAGCGCCCGGATGGGCGCGCCGGCGCTTGAGGCTGACTAAAGGAAGGGCCATCCAATGCCTGCGGTGAAGGAAACGATTGAAGACGTACGCCGGCTGGAAGCCGACAAGTACAAGTATGGCTTCACGACCGAGATCGAGCAGGAATTCGCGCCCAAGGGGCTGAACGAGGACATTGTCCGCTTCATCTCCGAGAAGAAGGGCGAGCCGCAATGGATGCTCGACTGGCGGCTGGATGCCTACCGCCGCTGGCTGCAGATGGACGAGCCCACATGGGCGAACGTCCATCACCCGAAAATCGACTATCAGGACGCGTATTATTACGCCGCACCGAAAAACGCAGCCAAATACAAGTCTTTGGACGAAGTTCCTGCCGAACTGCTTGAAACCTACAAGAAGCTCGGCATTCCGCTTCGCGAGGCTGAAGTCCTGCTCGGCGTGGAGGGCGCAGAAGACCGCACGGCGGCTGAAGCGCGTGAAGCACCGCGCGTGGCGGTTGATGCGGTATTTGATTCCGTTTCCGTCGCCACGACGTTCCGCAAGGAGCTGGAAAAGGCCGGCGTGATCTTCATGCCGATCTCCGAAGCCCTGCAGAAACACCCTGATCTGGTCCGCCAGTATCTCGGAACCGTCGTGCCCGTGACCGACAATTATTTCGCCACGCTCAACAGCGCGGTCTTCTCCGATGGCTCGTTCGTCTATGTGCCGCCGGGCGTGCGCTGCCCGATGGAGCTCTCGACCTATTTCCGCATGAATGCGCAAGGCACCGGCCAGTTCGAGCGCACGCTGATCATCGCCGACAAGGGCGCTTACGTCTCCTATCTGGAGGGCTGCACCGCGCCCATGCGCGATGAGAACCAGCTGCACGCGGCGGTCGTGGAGCTGGTCGCGCTTGATGATGCCGAGATCAAATACTCCACCGTCCAGAACTGGTGGCCGGGCGACGCCGAAGGCAAGGGCGGGGTCTATAACTTCGTCACCAAGCGCGCAGACTGCCGGGGACGCAATTCCAAGGTCAGCTGGACGCAGGTAGAGACCGGCTCTGCCATCACCTGGAAATATCCCTCCTGCGTGCTGCGCGGCGATAACAGCCAGGGCGAGTTCTACTCCATCGCGGTGACCAATGGCCGCCAGCAGGCCGATACCGGCA
>CAZCEG010000253.1:0-3911 GCA_964497275.1 uncultured Oceanicaulis sp. | reverse complement strand
CTGGTGGGCGGTGATCCGGGCATCGGCAAATCGACGCTGCGTCTGCAGGCCGCAGCGCGTCTCGCGCGGGCGGGCCAGCGCGCGGTTTACATCTCCGGGGAGGAAGCGGCAGATCAGGTGCGCCGCCGCGCGCGCCGTCTTGGGCTTGCCGATGCGCCGGTGGCGCTGGCGGCTGAGACCTCGCTTGAAAGCATTCTTGATGGCCTGAAAGCCGACCCGCCAGCCATTGCCATTCTCGATTCCATCCAGACACTGTGGTCAGACCAGCTTGCCGCAGCTCCCGGCACCGTGGCGCAGGTGCGCGCCTGTGCGCAGGAGCTGGTGCGCTTTGCCAAGAAGCGCGGCACGGCGGTGATCCTCGTCGGTCACGTCACCAAGGATGGCCAGATCGCAGGGCCGCGCGTAGTCGAGCACATGGTCGATGCCGTGCTCTATTTCGAGGGCGAGCGCTCCCACCAGTTCCGCATATTGCGCGCGGTGAAGAACCGCTTTGGCCCGACCGACGAGATCGGCGTCTTCGAGATGGGCGACAAGGGGCTTGGCGAGGTCGCAAACCCCTCTGCCCTCTTCCTTGATGGCCGGGGCAATGCGACGGCCGGCACCGCTGTCTTTGCAGGGATGGAGGGCACACGGCCCGTCCTGACCGAGATACAGGCGCTTGTCGCCCCTGCCGCCTTTGGTACGCCGCGCCGCGCCGTGGTCGGCTGGGATTCAGGGCGCCTTGCCATGGTGCTCGCCGTGCTGGAGGCGCGCTGCGGCATCGGGTTTGGCGGCAAGGATGTGTATCTGAACGTCGCAGGCGGGCTCAAGATCAACGAACCGGCAGCAGACCTCGCGGTCGCTGCGGCGCTGGTCTCCTCTGCCTTCGATGTAGCGCTTCCGGCCGAAAGCGTGGTCTTTGGCGAGATTGCGCTTTCGGGGGATGTGCGCGCTGTGGGCCGGGCCGAGGCGCGCCTCAAGGAAGCAGCAAAGCTGGGCTTTTCGCGCGCCATCGCACCGGCTGGCATAGAGGGCGCCGGTCTGGAGGTGACGGGAATCGACGCAGTGCGTACACTGGTGGCCCGGCTCGATCCGGGAACGCAATAGGGGGGTATTGCGATGGATGCTGGTCTGGCAGGCTTTGACCTGTTCGCGCTTCTGGTGCTGTTCGTATCAGGGGTGCTCGCGCTGATGCGCGGCTTCGTGCGAGAGGCGCTGACCATTGCCGCCTTCGTGGCAGCAGCCCTTGGCGCGCTGTGGAGCCGCCCTGTCTTTGCCGGGCTTCTGGAAGGCATTGTGGGCTCGCCCCTGATCGCCAACCTCATCGCGCTCGGCGGCGTGTTCCTGCTGATCTATCTGGCGGTCAGCTTTGTCACGTCCTCGCTGAAGACCAGCTCGCGCCAGGACGAGGACGTGAACGTGATCGACCGCTCGCTCGGCTTCGTGTTCGGGCTGGTACGCGGCCTCGTTCTGGTGGGCCTGTTCGTACTGGTATTCCGCAACACCTTGCCAGGCGCACAACCCGAATGGCTGCAGGGCGCGCGCATTTACCCGATGGCCAACGCCACAGCAAACCTGCTACAGCGGCTCGCACCGGAAGGCTCCTGGGCCGAAGGCGCACGCGAGACTGACAGCGAAACTGAACCGCGTACTGACGAAGAGCTTGACCGCGACGCGCTGGACAGGCTTATCCGCGAGACAAATCCCGGCTAGCAAAGCGAGAAGGTCCGGATGCCCCCCTCCGCCACGTTCCCGACGCTTACCTATGATGCCGCCACAGACCGCCCGCGCGAGGAATGCGGGGTGTTCGGGGTGCGCGGCGCGGACCGGGCAGCGGTTCTGACCGCCTTTGGCCTGCAGGCCCTGCAGCATCGCGGCCAGGAAGCCTGCGGCATCACCAGCTTTGATAATGGCCGCTTCCATTCGGAGCGTCATCTGGGCCTCGTGGCCGACAATTTCACCGATCCGGCCCGCCTTGATGCGCTCGCGGGCTCCATCGCCATCGGCCATGTGCGCTACTCCACGCAAGGCGCGCCGGTCCTGCGCAATGTCCAGCCGCTCTATGCCGATGTGCGCGGCGGGGGTCTCGCCATCGCCCATAACGGCAACCTCACCAATTCCCGCCTCCTGCGCGAGGAGCTGGTCTCGGCCGGTGCGATCTTCCAGTCCACCTCCGACACCGAAGTGATCCTCCAGCTCGCGGCGAAGTCGAAGAAAACGAAATCCGCTGATCGGCTGATCGAGGCGCTCAAACAGATCGAGGGCGCGTTCGCGCTCGTTGCCCTGTCCAATGACAAGATGATCGGCGCGCGTGACCCGCTCGGCATTCGTCCGCTGGTGCTGGGGGAGCTCGCAGGCGCCTTCATCTTCGCCAGTGAGACCTGCGCGCTCGACATGATCGGTGCCCGCCTGATCCGCGAGGTCGAGCCCGGCGAGGCGGTAATCATCACCAATGAAGGCCTGCAATCGCTGCGCTTTGCGCCGAAGGGCAATCCGCGCCCCTGCGCCTTTGAATACATCTATTTCGCCCGTCCGGACTCCGTTATTGACGGGCGCTCGGTCTATGAGACCCGCAAGCGCATGGGCCAGCGCCTCGCCGAAGATGCACCTGCCGATGTCGATGTCGTCGTGCCGGTGCCCGATAGCGGCATTGCCGCTGCGCTCGGATACGCCGAGAAGATCGGCAAGCCGTTCGATCTTGGCATCATCCGCTCTCACTTCGTGGGCCGCACCTTCATCCAGCCGACGCAGGCCAAGCGCGATCTCGGCGTGAAGCGCAAGCATGCCGCCAACGCCGCCGTGCTGAGGGGCAAGCGCGTGCTGCTGATCGACGATTCCATCGTGCGCGGTACCACCTCGAAAAAGATCGTGCGCATGGTGCGCGAGGCCGGCGCCACGGAAGTGCATTTCCGCTCGGCCTGCCCGCCCATCACCCATCCGGACTTTTACGGCATCGACATGCCGATGCGC
Source organism: uncultured Oceanicaulis sp. (assembly GCA_964497275.1). Taxonomy (GTDB): domain Bacteria; phylum Pseudomonadota; class Alphaproteobacteria; order Caulobacterales; family Maricaulaceae; genus Glycocaulis. The sequence goes on along the minus strand of CAZCEG010000253.1, from coordinate 962 downwards.
GAAGAGCTGATGGCCGCGAGCCATGATCCTGAAAAGATGCGGGACATGCTCGAATGCGACTCGCTCGGCTTCCTCTCGGTCGAGGGCCTTTACTGGGCCATCTGCAACGCACGGCGCGACCCTGAAAAGCCGCAACTGGCCGACCATTATTTCACCGGCGAATACCCCACCCGCCTTGCCGATTTCGAGCGGGCCGTATCTGCCAAGGACCAGCAACTCTCCCTTCTCGTGGACGCATGACCGACACCCAACTGCTTTCCGGGCGCGTGGCACTCGTCACCGGCGCCTCCCGCGGCCTTGGCTATGCCACGGCCAAGGCGCTTGCCGCGGCAGGCGCGCACGTCATCATCACCGCCCGCACCCGCGCCGGCCTTGAAGCGCTTGATGACGAGATCAGCGCGGCGGGCGGTTCAGCCACTCTGGTGCCGATGGACCTGATGGGGCCGGACACGGTGGAAAAGCTCGCCGAAGCGGTGCAGAGCCGCTGGGGCAAGCTCGACATCCTCGTCGCCAATGCCGGCGCGCTCGGCAAGCTGATGCCCGCCCACCAGATTCCCTCCAAGGTCTGGAACGAGGTGATGGCGGTCAATCTCATCGCCCCTGCCCGCCTGATCCGTGCGTTCGAGCCGATGCTGCGCGCCTCTGACGCCGGCCGCGCCGTGTTCGTGACGACGTCTGAAGGCGCCAAGACCCGCGCCTACTGGGCCGCCTATGGCGCGTCCAAGGCGGGCCTTGAGGCGCTGGTCAAAAGCTGGGCGGCCGAGCTTGCCGACAGCTCTGTTCGCGTGAACATGGTTGATCCGGGCCGCATGCGCACCGCCATGCGCACCCGCGCCGTGCCCGGCGAAAACCCGGAAACCGTGCCGCTGCCGGAAACCGTCGCGCCCACGATCGTGACGCTCAGCTCACCGGCTGAGACGCGTCATGGCGAAGTGGTAAAGGCGGGTCAGTAACGCGCTCTG
>CAZCEG010000252.1:0-3916 GCA_964497275.1 uncultured Oceanicaulis sp. | reverse complement strand
CGGCCGGTATAGCGCTGCTTGAGCGTGCCCATACACTTGCCCATGTCCTTCAGGCCCGTGGCGCCGAGCTCTTCGACGACGGTTTCGGCTGCCTTCTCGATTTCGCTCTCGCACATCGGGGTTGGCAGATAGCTGCGCACGATATCGGCCTCGGCCTGCTCGCGCTCGGCAAGGTCAAGGCGTCCGGCCTTCTCGTAGGTCGCGGCACTTTCCTCGCGCTGCTTCACCAGCTTTTGCAGCAGCGCAAGGATTTCTCCATCCTCGCAGCCTTCGCACCGGTCTTCCGCGCGCGCGGCGATGTCGCGGTCCTTGATGGCCGCCTGCACCAGACGCAGCGTGCTCAGGCGCAGCGCATCCTTCGCGCGCATGGCAGATTTGAGGTCGTCGATTAGTCGGTCGCGTAGCGACATGTTTCACCTGAGTGTACGGGTTACACAAAATGCATGTAACCCTCTGATTTTATGATGTTTTTGCTGCTTCCAGCATGCTTGACGTATCAGTGTTGCTCACATACCGTCCGCGCGTTTACCTGCCCGCTCGATTTGTGCGGCGCACCAACGCTTGTCGGGACGTGAGATATGATGGAAATAGCCGGGAATCAAGCTCAGACCGCAAGCCACTGGAAAGACTTAAGTCTTGACGGTGCGACGGGCGCCATAGTGCTGGCCGACGGCACAATTATCCCGGGTCAGGGCGCAGGCGCGTCGGGAATCGCGACCGGCGAGCTCTGTTTCAACACGGCCATGACGGGTCATCAGGAAATCCTTGCAGACCCCTCCTATGCGGCGCAGATCCTGTGCTTCACCTTTCCCCATATCGGCAATGTCGGTGCGAACCGCGAGGATGAGGAGGCCGCCAGCGAGCGCGCCACGCGCGCGGCGGTTGGAATGGTGTCACGCGCACCGATCACGCCGCCTGCCAGCTGGCGCGCCGAGCAGAGCTTTGCCGAATGGCTGACCGCGCGCGGCATCGTCGCTGTAACGGGCGTGGATACGCGCGCACTGACCGCACGCATTCGCGAGCTGGGCATGCCCATCGCGGCCATCGTGCACGCTCCTGACGGCAAGATCGATGTCGACGCCCTTCTGGAAAAAGCGCGCAGCGCACCGTCCATGGAAGGCGCCGAGCTCGCCGCGCAGGTTCTTGGCGAAACCAGCCGGGACTGGGCGGAGGCTGACTGGGCCTGGCCGGACGGCGCTGGTGCCGGTCCACAAGATGGCCCTCTGGTCGTCGTCCTCGATTATGGCGTGAAGGCTAACATATTGCGCCGCCTTGCCGGTGCTGGCGCGCGCGTGCGGGTTGTCCCCGGCAACATGCCCGCCAGTGAGGTGCTGGCGCTGAACCCCGCCGGCGTGGTCGTCTCCAACGGTCCCGGCGATCCGGCCGCGACGGGCGAATACGCCCTTGCCACCATTCGCGGCGTTATCGAGGCCGGCATCCCCACCCTTGGCATCTGCCTTGGCCACCAGATGCTGGCACTCGCCATTGGCGCAAAAACCGTGAAGATGACCCACGGCCATCACGGCGCGAACCATCCGGTGAAAAACCTGCTAACCGGGCAGGTGGAAATCGTCTCCATGAATCATGGCTTTGCTGTTGATCGTGACAGCCTGCCCGCCAACGCCGAAGAGACCCATAAATCGCTCTTTGACGGCACCAATTGCGGCTTCCGCCTGAAGGATCGTCCTGTGATGTCGGTCCAGCATCACCCTGAAGCCAGCCCCGGCCCGCAAGACTCCTTTGCAGTCTTCGACGAATTCGTTGCGCGCCTCGGCGGTTGATCGTTCATCAATCTTTTCTGCGACACATTGCTTTCCCTTGATGGAATTTACGTATTAGTCTGACCGCAGGGACAGATGACGCGTAACATGAAGGGGCCTGATGATGTTCCGGCGCAGCGCGCTTCTGGTATCCGTATTTGCGGCAGTTTCGGTTGGCCTGGCAGGCTGTGGTGGTGGTGGCGGCGGTGGCGGCAACAGCCCCATCGTGACACCGGTTCCTCCGCCTCCACCGCCACCACCGCCGCCTCCCCCTCCGCCGCCACCACCCCCTCCGGGCAATCCGGCAAGCTTCGAGACGGCTGAATACAACCGCCAGTACGGTCTTCGGCTGATCAATGCCTCCACCGCGTATGCGGAAGGCGCCACGGGGCAAGGCATTCGGGTTGCAGTGGTCGATACTGGTATCAATCAGGATCATCCCGAGCTTGTAGGACGGATAGATCCCGCCAGCCGCGATATCGTTTCATCACGCAACGATCTTGAGGACATAGACGGTCACGGCACCGGCGTGGCAGGCGTCATCGCCGCCAACAAGAACAATATTGGCGGCCATGGGGTTGCCTTCCTCAGCTCCGTCATCGCGATCCGGGCCGACACCCCCGGAACATGCGAGGATGAAGACGAGGAAGATGGTGGTTGCCGGTATTCGGATACGAATCTGGCCGCATCAATCGACTATGCCATCAGCGTGAATGCGCGGGTGATCAATCTGTCGCTTGGCCGGGATATCGGTTCGAACGACAATCTCACACAGACCTTCGCTGCCATGCGCCGCGCCGTGCAGGCAGGCATATTTATCGTCGTCTCTGCAGGCAATAGCGGCGAGGAAACCGACGGCACGGGCGACCGGCCCAACTTCCCTGCCAATTTCGCCAACCTGCCGGACGCGCAGGGCTTTGTGGTGGCGGTAGGATCGATCCAGTGTCCCGATGGTGGCGAAAACTGTGCAGCCGCCGATGTGGTCCGGTCGCCATTTTCCAACCTCGCCGGGCCGGACGGCGCCTCTTTCCTTGTTGCCCCGGGACGGCGGATCCGCACCCCCTTCCTCGATAACGAAGATGGCGACCCCCAGCTGGTCCTCTATTCCGGTACAAGCTTTGCGGCACCGCACGTAGCGGGCGCTCTGGCGCTCCTATTGCAGGCCTTTCCCAATCTGCAAGGCAATGACGCCCTTCAGATACTGTTCCAGACCGCGCTGGATCTCGGTGATCCCGGGATCGACGAAATTTATGGCCGCGGTCTGATTGATCTCGCCGCGGCTTTCCAGCCAGTGGGCAACTCATCGGTGCGCTTTGGCGCTGGCGAGGCCGTCCCGCTTGAAACACTGCTGGCCATGCCGAACGGCCCGTTTGGCGACTGGCTCTGGGAGAGCGGCCTGATCGACGATGCGGTCTTGCGCGACAGCTTCCGCCGGCCGTTTGCGTTCACCGCAGACCGGCCTGACCTGCCCTCCACCAGCGCGCTTGCCGCCATGGAAGGCGCAGCCGCTGCCAGCCTTGCACGCGGCTCCCGTACGCAGGTCGGCCCGGCCACGGTCAATATGCGCATGAACTGGCAGCAGCCCCATCTCCTGCGCAACCTGCCCTCGGACTGGTATCAGTCCAATCCGGACATGTCGTTTGCCTTCCGGCAGGGGGGGCTCAGCGTCGAAGCAGGGCGCGGTTTCTCCTCTCCGTCTCCAACGGGCGGGGCTGGCGTGTCGGTTCTGTCGGAAACCCTGTTCTCGGGCGCTGTCGCCCGGTTTGCCGGCGCCCGCGAGTGGGTGGCAGCGAGCTATGATATCGGCCCGGCGACCGTGCACATGCGGTCCTCTGCAGGTGAAAACAGCGCGTTCAGCGCCGTGGCCTTCACCTACACAGCCCGTAGCGGCCAGCTGGCCGGGCACACGTTCGGACTGGAATCGGGCAGCGGTCAGGAAAGCATGACCACAATGGGCGGCGGCCTCGCCTCGCGCTTTGGCGGCGTAGACGGTGCGGACACGCAGTTCACCGCCGGCATGTGGTCTGGTGGTCTGCCGCTCGGCTGGCGCGGAGCTGCGCGCGTCGAGCACGTTACCGGTCAGTTCAACACGCCCGCGGCCTTGCGCGTCGAGCGCGCCGTACAAGCCAGCGCCTGGAGCCTAGGCGTGGACAGGG
>CAZCEG010000251.1:2541-3963 GCA_964497275.1 uncultured Oceanicaulis sp. | reverse complement strand
CCCCCAAAGACATCCTGATCTGGGATGTCGGCCACCAGTGCTACCCCCACAAGATCCTGACCGGGCGGCGTGACCGCATCCGCACCCTGCGTCAGGGGGGCGGGCTCTCCGGCTTCACCAAGCGCACAGAGAGCGCATACGACCCGTTCGGCGCGGCCCACGCCTCCACCTCCATCTCCGCAGGGCTCGGCTTTGCGGTCGCCAATGATCTGCGGGGCGGGGACGCCCATGTGATCGCCGTGATCGGCGACGGATCCATGTCGGCGGGCATGGCCTATGAGGCGATGAACAATGCCGGCGCGCTCGGCAAGAAGCTGATCGTCATCCTCAATGATAACGACATGTCCATCGCCCCGCCCGTGGGCGCGATGAGCCATTATTTCGCGCGCCTTGTATCGTCCAAGGGCTATCGCTCGCTGCGCAAGATCGGCAAGGGCCTCGCCAAGGCGATTGGCGTCGAGGAAGCTGCCCGCCGGGCCGAGGAATACATGCGCGGCATGGCCGTTGGCGGCACCATGTTCGAGGAGATGGGATTTCGCTATGTCGGCCCAATTGATGGCCACGACATCAATCAGCTCGTCGCCGTTTTGAAGAATGTGCGCGACGGCCAGGACGGCCCTGTCCTGATCCATGCGGTCACGCACAAAGGCCACGGCTATCCGCCTGCCGAGGCGGCAGCCGACAAGTATCACGGCGTTTCGAAGTTCAACGTCATCACAGGCGAGCAGAGCAAGCCCGCCCCGGGCGCGCCCAGCTATACGTCGGTCTTTGCCAATGCGCTGATTGCGGAAGCTGACGCCGATCCGGCCATCGTCGCCATCACGGCCGCCATGCCGGGCGGTACCGGCCTCGACAAGTTTGCCGCGCGCTTCCCTGATCGCTGCTTTGATGTCGGCATTGCCGAACAGCATGCGGTGACGTTTGCCGCAGGGCTGGCGGCGGCAGGCATGAAGCCCTTTGCCGCGCTCTATTCCACCTTCCTGCAGCGCGCCTATGACAGCGTGGTCCACGATGTGGCGATCCAGAAGCTGCCGGTGCGCTTTGCCATCGACAGGGCAGGGCTTGTCGGCGCGGACGGTTCTACCCACGCGGGCAGCTTTGATCTGGGTTATCTCGGCATGCTGCCGGGCATGGTGATCATGGCGGCTGCCGACGAGGTGGAACTGGCGCGCATGGTGAAAACCGCGGCGCTGATCGATGATCGCCCCAGCGCGTTCCGCTATCCGCGCGGCGAAGGTCTCGGCCTTGAAATGCCCCAAGTGATCGAGCCGCTGGAGATCGGCAAGGGCCGCATGATCCGGGAAGGCTCAACGATTGCGATTCTCTCGCTCGGCACCCGGCTGGAAGAGGCGCTCAAAGCCGCTGACGATCTGGCCGCGCGCGGGCTTTCGGCGAGCGGCGCCGATGCGCGCTTTGCCAAAC
>CAZCEG010000251.1:0-2531 GCA_964497275.1 uncultured Oceanicaulis sp. | reverse complement strand
TGCCAAACCGCCGGATGAAGAGCTGGTCCTGCGCCTCGCCCTTGAGCACGAAGTGCTGATCACGGTGGAGGAGGGCTCGCGCGGCGGCTTTGGCGCGTTTGTGCTGCACCTGCTGGCGGAGAAAGGCGTGCTCGATCGCGGGCTGAAAATCCGCACCCTGACCCTGCCGGATGTCTTCCAGGAACACGACAAGCCCTTCCTTCAATACGAGGAAGCGGGCCTGAATGCGCGCCATATCAGCGCCGCAGCGCTCGATGCGCTGGGCCGTGCGGAGGAAGCAGCCAAGCTGCTGGCCTGACTCCCCTGACACGCAAACAAGAAAAAACCCCTCCCGCCCGTCGGCAGGAGGGGTTTTCCCTGTCAGCATCGGTGAGGTGTTAGCCCCGCCGGTGTGATCTCAAACTGTCAATCAGGCCGATTGCAGATTGGTCGCGGAGAACTTGCCGCTTTTGGCGTCGCGCGCTTCCTCATAGGAAATGCGCTGGCCCTCATTGAGGGCCGCCATGCCGGCGCGTTCAACGGCAGTGGCGTGCACGAACACGTCTTTGCCGCCATCATCCGGTTGGATGAAGCCATAACCTTTGGTGGTGTTGAACCACTTAACCGTTCCCGTAGCCATGGGAGTATTCCTTCGTAACTAGATATAACAAAGCCTTGCCCCTTGAGAGGGCACGCCAGCGGTATCGAAGAGAGGGGATTTTCAGAGTGGCGCTACGCAGAGGCAGGCGCGAAATCATTAGATCGGCCAAATTTCGATTTTTAAAATCTAGCATATTTTTCAACCGTGCGCAAACATTTGCAGGAGTTAAAAAATAAACGCGCCAGTTTCAGTGAGTTTTTCTTCAACCGCTCCGTTTAATTTATTTTTTAGGCAAGCCTTTTCAGTTGCTTCAGCGAAGCGGGAGTAAGGGCGTCGGGGGGTGAAATATCGGTTTCGAGGGCGATTGCCCGCACGTATCACTGAGCCATGCGCGCAGACCTGTTTCTCGTTACTCACGGCCATTTCGACACGCGCGCCCGCGCGCAGGCCGCCATTCAGGCCGGTCTGGTGCGGGTGAATGGCGAGGTCGTGCGCAAGCCCTCACAGTCCATCCTCAAAGGCGCCCATGTCGAAGCCGAGGCCGAGCATCCCTTCGTCAGCCGGGCGGCGCTGAAGCTGGTGGCGGGGCTCGACGCGTTCAACATCGATCCTTCAGGGCGCATCTGCCTTGATGTGGGAAGCTCGACCGGCGGGTTCACGCAAGTCTTGCTGCATCGGGGCGCTGCGCGGGTTTACGCCGTCGATGTAGGCCGTGACCAGCTACATGACAGCCTGAAATCTGATCTGCGTATTACGAGCCTCGAAGCGACCGATGCGCGGGTGTTGACCCGGGCCGAAATACCCGAATCGCCATCCCTCATCGTGTGTGATGCGAGCTTCATCAGCCTGGCCAAAGTTCTGGGCGTGCCGCTGTCGCTGGCGAGCGATGACGCGGAAGTGATCGCGCTGTTCAAGCCGCAATTCGAGGTGGGGCGGGACTTTATCGGCAAAGGCGGCATCGTCCGCCCCGACGCGCCTGTTGCCGATGCGCTGGAGGCCTTTGCCCGCTGGCTTGAAGGGCAGGGCTGGCAGGTGACGGCGCACATGCCCAGCCCCGTGACCGGCGGGGACGGGAATCTGGAATATCTCGTGCATGCGTTCAAGCGTCGGGGATAACCCTAATCAGCATGCGGCTTTCACAATAAGGATTGACGCTGTAAGCCCGGATTTGCTTAACAACCCCTCCACCCCGCCTTGCCTGATCACCCCTGTTTCGCCGGAGGCCCGATGACGCCTGTCTGGTTCGTGATAATCGCAGGCCTGAGCGCGCTGCTTGCCGCGCCGGTCGCCCGTGTAACGGGACGGTTCGCCGGTCCTGTGCTCGCGCTGGTTCCGGCTTTCCTGTTTGTCTCTCTGCTGGTGCAGGCCCCCGATGTTGCGGGCGGCGTGGCGATCATGCAGGTGATCGAGTGGGTGCCCGCTTTCGGCGTCAATCTCGGCTTCAGGCTGGACGGCTTTTCGCTGCTCTTCTCGCTCCTGATCACCGGTATCGGCACGCTGGTGGTGATCTATGCGGGCAGCTATTTCTCCGGCGACGAGGCAAAGGACAGGGGCCGCTTCCTGGGCTTCATCCTGCTGTTCATGACGGCAATGCTCGGCACGGTGCTCGCCGATGACCTCATCATGCTCTTCATCTTCTGGGAGATGACGAGCCTGGTTTCCTTCTTCCTCATCGGTTTCAAGTACGAGGATGCAAAGGCCCGCAAAGCGGCGCTGCAATCGCTCGTGGTCACGGCCGGTGGCGGTCTTGCGCTGCTGGGCGGTGTCATCATTCTGGGTCTTGTGGCAGGCACGTTCTCGCTCAGTGCGATCACCGCCCAGGCGCCCCAGATTGCCGCGCATCCGGCCTTCCCCGCGATTATCGTGCTGGTCCTGATTGGCTGCTTCACCAAGTCGGCCCAGTTCCCCTTCCATTTCTGGCTGCCCAACGCCATGGCCGCGCCGACGCCGG
>CAZCEG010000250.1:0-3969 GCA_964497275.1 uncultured Oceanicaulis sp. | reverse complement strand
TTTCGAGAGCCTTGGCGGTGTGCCCTGCATCCTTGAGGCGTTCGCGCCCTTCACCCGCGAGGTGTCCGTGGTCGCCGCGCGCAGCGTGGACGGCGCGATTGCGGCCTACCCGCTGGTCGAAAACCATCATGAGGGCGGCATTCTGCGCACCACCATCGCGCCAGCGCCGGGCGCGCATGCACTCGCAGGTGACGCCTTGCGCATCGCCACAGCCGCTCTTGAGGGGCTGGATTATGTGGGCGTGCTGGCGGTGGAGCTCTTCGCGATGGACGACGGCCGCCTTCTCGTCAACGAGATGGCGCCGCGCGTCCACAATACCGGCCACTGGACGATGGATGCCTGCGCGGTGAGCCAGTTTGAACAGCATATCCGCGCGATTGCGGGCTGGTCCTTGGGTGACCCGTCACCGCATTCGGCTGCGCGCATGGACAACCTGATCGGCGCTGACGCCCATCGCTGGCAGGAACTGGCCGCAGAGCCCGGCGTATCCTTGCATCTCTATGGAAAGGGCGAGGCGCGCGAAGGACGCAAGATGGGCCACGTCAACCGGCTCTCACCGCTCTCCTGACGGATCGCGGGCGCGCTGCGGCGTGATGGGGCCGCTAATGCCCATATGATCGGTCTGCGCCCTGCCGTCACGATCCATGGCCCGCAGAATGGCGAGCGTATTGATTGCCTCGCGCCGGGCTTGCGCGAAATGATTGCGGATCAGCTCCAGCGTGGAGGGGCTAGCCCCCATCTGCATCAGCTCGAACTCCGCGCGTGACATGTTTTCCATGAATTGCGGCAGGTCGCGGCTCATCGCCCGGATGCGGTAAATGGCGAGCTCCGCCTGGGCCGCGTTGGGCGCATCGCCGCAATTGCCCACCTCACGCATCCCCTCGCCGGATGACAGGCAGAACACCTCCGCCAGCACGGCGCGCACGCCGCCATCAAGATTGCCGACGCGGAAATCTTCCGGCCGCAGGCGATTATCGGCGCGCGCAGCGATGTCGGCGAAGGTGGGGGTGCGCACGGTCGGCCGGACAGCCTCCTCCTCGTCAGGCTGGATGGTATCGACAGGCCGGTCAGCCGCAATCGGGCCGGAAGGCGGCGGGGGCGCAGGGCGCGCTGTCTGGCGCGGAGCCTGCTGTGCGGGTGGCCCGGCCTCGCTAGGCGGAGCGCTGGCAATGACGGAGGCGGCCGGTTCGCCCGGTGCCTCGGCTTCCGCCGGGGCGGGCTCTTCGGTGGGTGCTGCATCGTCGGCAGGTTCAGGCGGCGCTTCTGCCTCGCCGTCATCCTCTGACGGGGATGTCTCCTCAACGCCACTATCGTCCTCGCCATCGCCGTCAGAGCCTCGCGATGCGCTGTCGCCTTCCGCATCGCCCGGCGTGCCCGCTTGGGCGGTATCGGACAGGCGGTCGGCCAGAAGCGGCGCGTTCAGCGGCAGGTCGCTTTCCGCATCGGCGGCACTGACGGTGTAAAAGCGGATCTGCACGCCATCGCCTGTCCTGACAAACCGCTCGCGTTGTTCAGGCGGCAGAGCGGCAAGGGCACCGAACGCGGCCACATGCAACACCGCCGCCACGCCGCAGGCGGCCAGCCTTGCAGAGCCGGGTGCGGGTGCGCTGGCGCGGGGTCTGGCTGGTATCGAAACGATCACAGGGGCCAGAAATGGCCGCTCAAGCGTTCGGCTTCAAATTAATTCGACACCAAGAAACAGTTCAGCCTTCAGAGACTTGCGAGATGAACACGCTCTGGGCAGGCGATGCGGTGAAACCGGCCAGCTGGGCCAGCCCGAGGCAGCCCACAAACATCACGATGGCGAGCAGCATGCTCACAACGCTGAAGCGGGGCGCAGAGCGGGACTGCGGAGCGGAAAAGTCAGCCATGATGCGCCTCCTTGCTTGTGGCGGGTTACGGGCAGGCGTTCACCTCGATGAATGCCTGATGAACACTCTTGGTTCCCATCATGCCTTTACCGGGTCCGAAATGCGGCAGGGCTGTGACAGAATACGGCGAAAAGCAGGCGCAGGATCATCGCCGCGCTGCAACACGTGTTGAAGATCACGGTAAACGGGCGGTAAGGTCCGCGCCGCGCCGTCTGGCGCATTTTTCACGAGGAATCCGTCATGTCCGCAGCGTTCGTCTCGTCTGAAGCCCTGTCGCGCGTCCAGCCGTCTGCCACCATTGCGGCGACCCAGAAGGCACGCGAACTCAAGGCCAAGGGCGTTGATGTGATCTCGCTGGGCGCAGGCGAACCGGATTTCGACACGCCCGATCACATCAAGGACGCGGCCATCGACGCGATCCGGCGCGGCGAGACGAAATACACCGCCGTTGATGGCATCCATGAGCTGAAAGAGGCGATCTGCGCCAAGTTCAAGCGCGATAACGGCCTTGAGTACAAGCCCTCGCAGGTGAATGTGTCACCCGGCGGCAAGCCGGTGATCTACAACGCCTTTGCGGCTACGCTGAACCCCGGCGACGAGGTGGTGATCCCTGCACCCTACTGGGTCAGCTATCCCGACATGGCAGTCCTGTGCGGCGGCAAGCCGGTCTTTGCCGAGGCCACGGCGAAGGACGGCTACAAGCTGCGCCCGGAAGCGCTGGAAAAGGCGATCAGCCCGCGCACGAAATGGCTGATCCTGAACTCTCCGTCCAACCCCACCGGCGCGGCCTACACGGCTGATGACCTCAAGGCGCTGGCCGAGGTGCTGCGCCGTCATCCGCAGGTCTGGATCCTGACCGACGATATGTACGAATACCTCGTCTATGACGGGTTCGAGTTTGCGACCATCGCGTCGGTCGCGCCCGATCTTTACGAGCGCACGCTGACCATGAATGGTGTCTCGAAAGCCTATGCGATGACCGGCTGGCGTATCGGCTATGCGGCAGGGCCTGAAGCGCTGATCAAGGCGATGGCCAAGATGATGAGCCAGACCACCTCCAACCCCTGCTCGATCAGCCAATGGGCGTCGGTTGCCGCCATCAATGGGCCGCACGACTTCCTCGTGCCCCGCAATGAGGCCTTCAAGCGCCGCCGGGACATGGTGCTGGGTCATCTGCGTCAATGCGACGGGCTGACCGCTCCGACGCCTGAGGGCGCGTTCTACGTGTTTCCTGAGTGCTCCGGACTCATCGGAAAAACCTCTGGCAAGGGCAAGAAGCTCGCCACCGACACCGATGTCTGCGACGCCCTGCTGGAGGAGGCTTATGTGGCCGCGGTTCCGGGAAGCGCATTTGGCTATGCGCCGGCTTTCCGCATCTCCTATGCGACCTCTGATGAGGCGCTGCGCAAGGCAGGCGAGCGTATTGCCGAGTTCTGCAAGGCGGCAAAATAGCGATAGGCGTTCTCTATCGCTGCGGTTTTCCATTCCAGTTGGATTGGAACCGGTAGTCCCCATATAAGTTGGGGTAATTGACGGGCGCGTCCTCAAGGACGCGCCGCTACCGCTTTTTAAGGAGTGAGCCATGCAGATCAATATGGGACTGAGCCAGGCGCAGCGCGAGGAAATGGCCGCCGCCGTGACGCGCCTGCTCGCCGATACGTACGCGCTCTATTTCAAGACCCACGCCTATCACTGGAACGTGACGGGCCCGCGCTTTCACGACCTTCACGCCATGTTCGAGACGCAATATACCGAGATGTGGACGGCTACCGACGACATCGCGGAACGTATCCGCGCGCTCGGTGTGATGGCCCCGATCTCCTATGACGAGATCACGTCGTCTGCCTCGGTCCGGCCCGACGACAAGACCCCGAAAGCCGACGAGATGGTTGCCAATCTGCTGGCGGGCCATGAGACGGTGGTGCGCACGGCGCGCGCTGCGCTAGAGCTTGCCAACACCCATGGCGATGAAGCCACCGCCGATGTCGTCGCCCCGCGCGTCACCGCACACGAGAAGATGGCGTGGATGCTGCGGGCGACCTTGGGGTAGGGGTAAAGCCCTCGTCCTTCGAGCGCCACCGCGTTCCGAAAGGATGAG
>CAZCEG010000249.1:0-3983 GCA_964497275.1 uncultured Oceanicaulis sp. | reverse complement strand
CTGAGAAGGCAGAAGGCCTTGGCGTCGAGATCTATCCGGGCTTCCCGGCTGCCTCGCTGATCGAGGAAGAGGGCGTCATCAAGGGCGTCATTACCGGCGATATGGGCGTGGCGCGCGATGGCGCGAAGAAGGACATGTACCAGCCGGGCATGGAGCTGCGCGCCAAGTACACCCTCTTTGCCGAAGGCGCGCGCGGGAGCCTGTCGAAACAGCTGATCCGCCGCTTCAACCTGGATGAGGGGCGCGAGCCGCAGAAATACGGCATCGGCATGAAGGAGCTCTGGCGGGTGAAGCCGGAGAACCACCGCAAGGGCCTTGCCCAGCACACGATGGGCTGGCCGCTGGACCTGAATACGGGCGGTGGCTCCTTCATGTATCATTTCGGCGATAATCTGGTCGCCGTCGGCTTTGTGGTGCACCTCAATTACAAGAACCCGAACCTGTTTCCGTTCGGCGAGTTCCAGCGCTTCAAGACGCACCCCGATATCGCGCCGATCTTTGAGGGGGCAGAGCGCCTGTCCTATGGCGCGCGCGCCATCACCGAGGGCGGCTACCAGTCCGTGCCGAAGCTCGCCTTCCCGGGCGGGGCGCTGATCGGCTGCTCGGCCGGTTTTGTAAACGTGCCGCGCATCAAGGGCAGCCATAACGCCATGAAGACCGGCATGATGGCGGCGGAAGCGGCTTTTGTGGCGCTCGGCGAGGGCCGTGAGCATGACGTGCTCACCGGCTATGAGAAGGCCTATGACAAGTCCTGGGTGAAGGCGGAGCTGAAAAAGGTCCGCAACGTCAAACCGCTCTGGACGAAGTTTGGCACGCTGATCGGTGTCGGCCTTGGCGGTCTCGACATGTGGACGAACGAACTCTTCGGCTTTTCGATCTTTGGCACGCTCGGCCATGGCGGCGCGGACCATGAGGCGACCAAGCCCGCCTCGCAGTGCAAGCCGATCCACTATCCAAAGCCCGATGGTGTGCTGACCTTCGACCGGCTTTCCTCGGTGTTCATCTCGAACACCAATCATGAGGAGGACCAGCCCGTTCACCTGAAGGTGGCTGATCTCGGCTTGCAAAAATCGAGCGAGTACGACGTCTATGGCGGACCGTCGGCGCGTTACTGCCCGGCTGCCGTTTATGAATGGGTGGACGAAGGCGGCAAGGGCCCGAAATTCGTGATCAATGCGCAGAACTGCGTCCACTGCAAGACGTGCGACATCAAGGATCCGAACCAGAACATCAACTGGACGACGCCCGAGGGAGCCGGTGGCCCGAACTATCCCAACATGTAAGCCGCAAAAGACGGGCCCGCTGACGGGCCTGCTCAAGGTGGCGGTCTGTCTGCCGGTGCTGGCGGTGTCCTGCGCTGTGCCGGGCACGTTTGGCGTGGAGGAAGAGCCGAGCGTCTATGGCGCCTTCCTCGCCGCGCGCTATGCCGGGGCTGCGCGCGAGACGGCGGAGTCCTCGCGGCTTTATTCGCTGGCGCTGGCGTTCGAGCCGCGTTCGGAATTCCTGTCAGAGCGCGCCTTCTACTCCGCCCTGCTGGCAGGCGATTTCCCGCGCGCCGATGAAGCGGCCCGTCCTGCGGGCGATCATCCGCAGGGCCTGCAACTGGCGCACATCCATCTCAAGGCCGCTGCCCTTGCAGGGCGGACCAGCCCGCCGCAGGCCGTGCTGGCGGATGATTTCGGCCCGTTCGCCTCGATGATCTCCACCATGCTGGACGACTGGGCGCTGGTGCGGGCTGGCAGGGCTGGCGAGGCGGCCGACCGCCCGCTGACGCCTGCTGCCGGGCTGACCGGTCATCTGATGATCCACCGGGCGATGATCCTTGAAGCGGCAGGGCGCAATGAGGCCGCCAACGAGGCCTATCGCGCCGCCTATTCCAGCCTCGACATGGAAGGCTTTGTCACCGTCCTGCGCGGCGGGTTTCTGGAGCGTCAGGGGCGGCGCGACGAAGCCCGCCAGCTTTACGAGCGCCATCTGCAGCGCGCCGATGCGCCAGACCTTGAAGTGCGCGATGCGCTGACCCGGCTTCAGGCGGGCGGGCGTCCGCCTGCACGGCCAGCCCCGGCGGAAGGGGCGGCCCGCGCGCTCTTTGCCCCGGCGGCGCTTCTGAATGCGTCTGCGCCAGCCGAATATGCCGCGCTCTATCTGCGCCTCGTGCAGGGCCTCGACCCCGCGTTCAACCGCAACACGCTGTTTCTGGCGAATGTTCTCGACCGGCTCGGGCTGGAGGAAGACGCCGTGGCGACGCTGGATGCGGTGCGCTCAGGCCCGTTGCGCGAGCAGGCACAGGTCGACGCCGCCTGGATCATGTTCCGCTCCGGCAATCAGACAGATGCGCTGGCCCGCGCCCGCGCGATGGTGGCTGACACGATGAGCGAGCAGCCACGCCTGCTCCTTGCCGATATTTACCGTCTGACCGGCCATTGCGGTGAGGCGGTGTCGATTTACGACACGGTGATCGCCGATCGCGAGGCCAGCGCCACGGTGCAGGACTGGCGTCACGTCTTCTACCGGGCAATCTGCCTGCAGATTGCCGGTGACTGGCCGGGGGCGGAAGCGGGCTTCCTGCAAGCCCTTGAAATCTCGCCCAATGAAGCCCGTGTTCTCAATCATCTGGGCTATAACTGGATCGTGCTGGGCGAGCGCGTCGATGAGGGCTTTGCCCTTGTGGAGCGTGCAGCCGAGCTCGCCCCGGATAACGGGGCCATCCTCGACAGTCTCGGCTGGGGCCATTTCAAGCTGGGCCGGTATGATGAGGCGGTGGAATGGCTGGAGCAGGCGGTCGAGATGTCGCCCGCCAACGCGACCATTCACTGGCATCTGGGCGATGCCTATGCCCGCACCGGCCGCGAGCTGGAGGCCGGCTTCCAGTGGCGGCGTGCGCGCGATCTGACGCGTGATCCGCGCGAGGAGGCCCTGATCGCGATCCGGCTTGCCGAGGGGCTCGACAACGCCCCTGCCGACATCGAATGAGCGCGCCTGCGCAAGCGCTGGAGGCGTTTGCCCCCGCCAAGGTCAATCTCACCCTCCATGTCAGCGCGCCGCGCGCCGATGGCTATCACCCGCTGCACAGCCTTGTGGTGTTTGCCGACTGGGGTGACCGTCTGGCCGCCGAGCCGTCTGATGCGCTCTCCCTGTCGCTCACCGGGCCGGGGGCGGAGGGCCTGCGCGACGATCCGCATAATCTCGTCCTGAAAGCGGCCTGGGCGCTGCGGGCGGCGGCAGGGCGAGGGGAGCTGGGCGCGCGCCTGACGCTGGAAAAGCATCTTCCAGTCGCAGCCGGGCTGGGTGGGGGCTCTGCCGATGCCGCCGCCGCGCTGCGCCTCCTCAACCATCTGTGGGAGCTGGACTTTTCGCTAAGGCAGCTTGCCGAGATAGCGAGCGTCGTCGGCGCGGATGTACCGGCCTGCGTGTGGTCGCGCCCGCTGGTGATGGAAGGCATAGGAGAGAAGATCACGCCGCTGGCCGCCTGGCCGGAACTGCACGGCCTGATCGCCAATCCGGGTGTTGCCGTCGCGACGCCAGACGTGTTTCGCGCGTTTGATGCCCAAGGCGGTTCAGGCACACTTCCTGCGGACGCGCACAGGCCGGTCGCCGGAACGCTTGCGCGGGCGCTGGAGATCGCGGCGGCAGGCCGCAACGATCTTGAAGCCCCTGCCATCGCCTTGCAGCCCGTGATCGGGGAGCTGCTCGCGGCCCTCGCCGCCCTGCCGGGCGTACAATTGGCGCGCATGTCCGGCTCGGGGGCGAGTGCCTTTGCGCTCCTTGAAAGCCGGGAGGCAGCCGAAGCTGCCGCCGCCGCACTTGCCAAGGCGCATCCCGGCTGGCGGGTGCAGGCGGTGAGCTTTGCAGGAGCGGCCTCGTGAGCGCAATTCTCCTGTCCGCTCTGCTGACAGCCTTCGTGACCAGCCTTGGTGTCACCTTCCTCGGCCTGCGCGCGCGGGCTGGCGACGCCGACCCGGAGCTTGCGGCATTCTGGACGG
>CAZCEG010000248.1:0-3989 GCA_964497275.1 uncultured Oceanicaulis sp. | reverse complement strand
AAACCGCCGCGCGATCTCGCCGCGCACATGGTCTGCACGCCAACCTGTTCGAGGCGACAGGAGCCAGGTCGCCGAGGCCAGCCATTGCCTGATCTCGTGCGCCTGGTCCGGCGTGAGGTCGCACACGCGCGCCGGCTTCTCGATGACCATGTGGATGCCGTAGGTGACGGCGACTTCGATCCACCTCTCTATGGTCTCGGGCTTCAAGCCTGCCCAGGCAGCGGCCTCCTCAATGCTGCGGCCCTCGGCCAGCATGGCAAACACCACCAGCCGCTCGGTATAGCCCTGGCGCATTTCCTTTCTGGCCATCGTCCTGAAGTCCATGCCCGAGGCGACGATGCTCTTCAGCCACACTCGCCATTCTTTCCCAGGAACATCCTGTTGGTGGTGGTGCCATGCCGGCCCCAGCAGACCGGGCAGTCGCTGGCGCGATCCGTCATCCAGGTCGGGCAACTGATCGAGAAGGCTCTTGATGTCAGGGGCATGCAGTTCTTCCAGCATCAGTTCAAGCCGGGCAGGCCAATCGGCCGTCAGCCACGCCAGCGTCAACAGCGCGCCATAGTTGGACGGCCATTCAACGAGTACGCGATCGTCGGCAGGCATGTCGAGATCACGCAGGATGCGCTCGAACAGCCGCTCGCGGTGATAGTCGGTCGTCTCCCGCCACATCGCCGCCGCGACCAGATCGGCGACCGTCATGAAGGAGGCCCATTCGACACGCCCCAAGCCTGGCAGGACGGCAGCACCTCGATGCTTCATGTCCCGCAGTCGGCCTTGCAGATCAATCACCGTCGGGTTGGCTGCTGGAGCGCCAAGCTGGCGCCACGGGGAACCGCAGCGGCGGCAGCGGTCCATGACGACCGCCTCCCGGCTGCGCAGACCCCCAATCCGCAGTTCTGCCCGACAGGTCGGGCATCGGTGCAGCAGCCTGCACTGGTGACGGGGGCAAACCGCCTGCCACCCGATCATCCAGTCGCGCCGAACATACGGGTGTTCATCTTCGGCCAGGCAGCGCAGGCAGGCCGCAATGAAGCGGTCTGCCTCATGCCGCACGGGTGGATGCAAGGCGTACTGCGCGCTCAATCGCTGCGCGTGTTCATCCAGTCTTGCCACGGACCAGTCCGCCAGGGTCATGGCCGCAAGCCGTTCAAGGCTGACCCCGGTTCCCGCAGCAACGGTGGCGAGCTGTTCTCTGCTGGGACGACGCCACCACTGTGCGTCGCTGCGGCAGTCGATGCCGAACGCATGGCGGATGAACGCCAGCGGGGGCAAGCCGATCTTCGAGGCAAGGCGGCAGAGCCACGACGCCAACGCTTCGCCGGGCATGGGTTCGATGTAGATCGGGATTGGCTGGCGCACAGGGGCGCGCCTGGCATGTACCTCAACAGGATAGAGCGTCACACGGCCACACGTCTGCGGCCAGTAGGCGAGATGAACCCAGACTTCTCGATCAGGCGTGGCGAGATCGCCTCCGCGCCCGAGGTGACCGCGACGGCCGCAGCGCGTGTGACGATCGAGACGATCTCACCCAGCACGCCTTCGGACAGGGCAAAGATCTTCCCTGCCAGGGCAGGCTGCGCCAGCCCGGACGGCTTGCGCAGGGGCAGCAACGCCTCCAGCGTGCTGAGCAGCCGCCGATACGCCTCGTCTTCGTTCCATAGCGGTAGCGCCACAGGCTCGAAGCGGTTGGCAAGCTGGTCATCGCTGCGGATGGCCCGCAATGCCTCAGCGGTGCCAACGCCTACCAGCGGTATCTGCAATTCGTTGCCGAGCCAGCGCAGCAGATTGAGCAGACGCCGCTGCTGCAACACCGGACCGGAGAGCACGTTATGCAATTCGTCGATCACGAGCACGCGCACGTCGGTCGTGCGCATCAGGCGAACCGCCAGGTTTTGCTGCGCGGCAACCCGCTCCTTGGGCCAGTGGTCCATTCCCAGCTCGTCGAGGATGGCGCCGAAGAAGCGCCGCTCGTCGGGGCCTGCCGGCATCTGCATCTTCAGCACCGGCACGCGGGCGATGCCATCCTCGGCATCCTCCGCGGCGATGGGCGGATGGCTGCGCCGGAACTTCTCCACGATCATGGTCTTGCCGTTGTTCGTCGGCCCGACCAGAAGCAGGTTCGGCATCCGGGTCCGCTTTGGGAATGACAGCACATCCTCGATTGCCGCCAACGCGGCCTGCGCCCGTGCGTAGCCGATCCACCGATCCGTGCGGATGCGGCGTACCCGCGATGGCGCGTCTTCATCTGCCCATGCGCGTGCGGAGGGATGCAGGTGTGGATAGTCGCCGCTCAATTCCATTCCTCGAACGGGAACATCTGCTCATGCGGCTGCTGCCCGTTCGCAGGAAGATCGTTGGTTTCCACGGGAGCGGAAGCGGCCGGCGCGGCAACCACCTGCTTTTGTTGGACCATGCGCCGGCGCTCCTTTTGCCGGCGCGCGGTTTTGCTGGTGTGCGCCGCTTGGTCAGCGATCTCGCGCATGGCTTGCACCGCGCGGAAGATCGCGGCTTCATCGACGTGCGCATGGCCTTGTTCGCGCAGTCGCTTGAGCGCTGCCCGGTGTTCCCACAGGCTGATCGGCGGACGCCGCAAGTCACGGTAGGTCAGGTCGTAGTAGGTTCCGTCCGGCCCCAGCAGGTAGATGCGGCTCAGGTCGCGCGGATCGAAGCGGACGATCATCGGCTCGGCATGCCCGATCCAGGTGGACAGCACGTCCGACCAGTAGCCGATGGAGTGCAGCGACACGCCTTCGCGCCGCACGAGGCGCCGGGCGATTGGCAGGAAGTCGATCAGGAAGCGCCGTGGATCGCTCACCGTCGTCGGACTGCCACGGCCGAGAACCTGATCGTCGCCCGAGATGCCTTTCTCCCAGGCTACCAGCGGCGGCATGCCCAGCCCCCGATGTACTTCGCGGTGATACACGCCTGCAATGGCGTGCCCCAGCCACCGCTCGACTTCTTCCAGGGTCATCACGGCGCTCTTGGAAGGATCAAGATCGCCCTTGGCCTGCACGTTGGAGAAGGTCGTTCCCGGCAGCAGGTGGACCTTGCCCATCATCGTGCCGATCAGCCGTTCGATGTGGCCGCCGTAATGTGGAGTACGCACCGGCCGATGGTCGATGGCAATGCCATGCTGCTCGCAGCCGCGCCGCAGCGCCTCGGAGCGGAATTCCTTGGCGTTGTCCAGGTGCAGGCGCTCGGGGATGCCGTGTACCGGCCAGGCCCCGTCGATCCCGCGCTCGGCCAGCCAGGCATCCTTGGACAATGCAGCCTGGCTGATGCACAGCGCCACCGACGTCGCCGATGGGGGTTCCAGCGACAGATGCAGGCCGGCCACGCAGCGCGTGCAGACGTCAATGGCGAGCGTCAGCCAGGGCCGCTGGATCGGCTCACGCGTCTGGCTGTCCACCACGATCACATCGACCAGCGTGTGGTCGATCTGCACCAGCGACAGCGGCCAGGGTGCTTCCAGCGACCCGGCTGCCGGCGCGAACCGATCGCGCGCCGCCTTGCGGCCGTGACGATGGGCCGTCACCTCCGAAGCCGGGCGGGCACTCAGCCGGCGCTCGATCGCTCCCCGGCTGGGCAGCGCCAGGCCCGCCGCTCGGCACCGTATATGGACCTGCGCGACCAGATCAGACACCCGCGGCTTCTGCCGCGTCAGGTACATCTCCTCCGTGACCTGATTAATGATCGCGGCCACCTCCGGCACCAGCATCGACTTGCCTTGCTTGCGGCCACGCTGCTGCGGCAGCAGGCTGGTCAACTGCGGAGCGGCGAGATAGCGTGCCAGCAGGTCGTAGGTCGAGCTGACGCTGCATCCGATCTGGCTGGCTGCCTGGGCCACGTCCTCGCGCGTGCGCTCGGTGGCCTTGGCCAGACGGCGGATCACGGCGAGTCGGTCGCGTGCCCTGGCCCAATCGGCTTCGCTGACCTGCGTGAGGTCGATGGCTGCGGTCATGTCGCCCGCACGGGGCTGCTGGCAAGCA
>CAZCEG010000247.1:0-4001 GCA_964497275.1 uncultured Oceanicaulis sp. | reverse complement strand
CAGAGATGAACGCCATCGCCCAAGATTAGTAGTGCCAATTTGCTAACTTTCAAGCATGGCTCCACTCTGATCGAGAACTCCTTACATCGCGTTCCAAACGCTGGCCAGCGTTCAATGGCGAAGCTACCAACACACACCCGCCCACTAACGGAGATGCGCTTGAAGGTCACGCTGGAGAGCGAGGTGATGAGAGGACGGGCGGCACAGCTTGGCTCCTTTAGCCACCACGGAGGACTCATCGGATACCACGCCTAGTTCGTCATCAACGCACGTGGCAATACCGTCTCCCAAAACCGCCATGAGCCACGCTCGGGCGCGTGAAAAAAGAACTTCGACAGCAGGAGATTGCATTGTTCATGATCGCTCTTTAAGCTATAAAGAAACAACCGCATCACCCCCTGTTAATATACACAACACCGCTGGTATTTTGCTTGCGGAATTTTGTGTTTTATATTAATACCACCTTATACTCATAATAAAATTAAAATAATTTGAGAATTTAGATAATTTCATTAATTCTTTATTTACCCTATCAACGTCTGAACTCGGTCCCGACGTAGTAGCTCGATGCGAGGGGTTTGAGAGCCGAAAGCGGAACCGTCCTGTCAAAACCTGATCTGAAGCGCTCACCGAACAGAGCCCGGTCGTACGGTGACCGGGTGCCGGGCGGCGTCCCGCCCTCCACTGCAAGCAGGACAGCGCCAGGATCATACATCAGCTGATCCGTGGCCCGCGCAATCACCGTCAGTTCGGCATCGGCTTTCTCGTGGCGATAAGCGGGATTGAAGACCGGACCGCCATAGAGCTGTGTCACCCACTGCATGCGCACCATGCCGAAAGCCGCGACACGGCCCTGCCATCTGCCGCAATTGAACGCGAGCAGGCCCTTTCCCGTCGCCTCGAGCCTGTCCCGGGCGGTGCGCAGCCACCCAAACCCCGGATAGGCATTCTCCTCCAAATAGACGATATAGCGTGTCTGCAGGCAGGAAGAGATGGCGTTAATCGAGGCGATGAAACCTTGGCCAGCTGTGTCATGGGCAAGAATTACGTGTGCAGGAATTCCGGCGCGCTCCAGAAGCAGGTCGGCGGTTTGGCGGGCGCGAGGCAAGTCGGCCGATGGCATAATGATAGCGATGTCTGAGGGGTCATTGACAAGCGTTGATGGCAAAAGGGACCCCCTCACTACTGTGACCCGACTTTTCGGAGCTCCAGGCTGCTTGGGCAGAGGGATC
This sequence comes from uncultured Oceanicaulis sp., assembly GCA_964497275.1. Classification (GTDB taxonomy): domain Bacteria; phylum Pseudomonadota; class Alphaproteobacteria; order Caulobacterales; family Maricaulaceae; genus Glycocaulis. The sequence goes on along the minus strand of CAZCEG010000247.1, from coordinate 2,769 downwards.
TCGCCGAGGCGTCTTCCACCGAGCATCACCATGTGCAGGAGCGCGTTGACCCCTTCGTTCTCTGCTTCGGGATGGATCCGCAGATACTCTGCGGTATTGAACTGGGGCGAAGGATTGCGTCTTTCACCTGCACCAATGGCGACGAAATGTTCGAGAGGTGCTAGGCCGGACGACACGACATCCGAATAGCGCTCGCAATACCAGACACTGTCAAACAGGGGGTGCGGCGAAACCGCGTGCTCAGGCGGCGTCGACACGTAATGCAGGAGCGGCTGGTTGTGTGCCGAAGGCCCGGCAAGAGACAGATAATGGCGGGTATCAAACAGCGGGTGCGGGTCAAGCCCCTCCCGTCCGCCGATCTGGAAATAATGGTCGAGTGCAGCCATGCCGGTCGCTGCCACATGCCGATAAGCCCGCAAATACCACGCGTCATCAAATAGAGGGCTGACCGCAAGTCTCTCAAGATCTGTCTGTGGACGGCGTCGACGCTCTTTGGGGCGGTTCAGCATGCTTCTTTCAACCTTTATTCTTGTGAGTGTACGAGAAGTGTCGATACGCACGCAACAGGATGGCGCCGAAGGGGACTGGAGGCACACGCGAGTGCGCAGATTAGGGCGATCTGGCAGATTCACGTGAAGGAGCCCTCATTCCATCGCCACCCGGCTCGGTTTCGAGAATTCGCTTCAGGGGAAAGCATTGCCATACGTCGTTGGGTGCATACGCTTTATAACACGTTGTGGCTCCCACTGCGCTTAAGGGGAAAGATGCAGATGACGGGCAAACCTGGATCTGAAGACCTGCATATCGGCCGTCGCCTTCGCTGGCGACGCCTGGACCATGGCATGTCGCAAGCTGACCTTGCTGCAAAGCTAGGTGTCAGTTTTCAACAGATCGCCAAGTACGAGAGGGGCCAGAACCGGATATCTGCAGGCACGCTTTTTGTGATGGCCCAGATTCTGGATACACCCGTCACCTGGTTTTTCGAAGGGCTTGAACTGCCTGATGAGCAGACAGCACATCAGGGTGTCCGCGTGATCGACAGCAACCCTCTGCACACCGTGTCTGCACACCGTACAGCTGAGCTAAGTCGGTTCATCCGCTCTGCGTCGCGTATCTCTGATCCCGAGCACCGCAGAACTCTCCTGCGCCTGATGACGGTCATGCAGAGACTGTGAGCGAGACGCCCCGCCTTTACACCCTCAACGCACCGGAGAGGACCGCCTCGCGTATTTCCTGGGTCAGGGGCACATACGCCTTTAGCTCCGGGTGGTCGATATAGAGCGGCTCGGTGATAGCGGCGGGGTCCCAGCCCTCCTTCACCAGATCGGTCTTTTTCAACTTGAACGTGCCGGTTGTGTGCTCTGACGGGTCTTCTTCGTGTAGGCGCAAGAAGAGCGGCCGCGCATAGGCGGGCAGCTCCTTGGCTACATGGGCGTGCAGGGCCACAAGGTCGAACCCGTCATTGACAATGAGGGCCGCCATGCCGGCGCGGCCGGGATAATCACCCACCTCCACACCATAGATGTTCGCCTGCACGATGCCGGGCGCCATGCCCATGATCTCGGCCACTTCCGAGGTCGATACATTCTCTGACTTCCAGCGGAAGGTGTCGCCGATACGGTCGATGAAATAGTAATAGCCGAGCTTGTCGCGCTTCATCAGGTCGCCGGTGCGGAAATAGAGATCACCTTCCCTGAACACGTCGCGCAGCAGCTTCTTCTCGGTGGCTTCCTTGTCGCCATAGCCGTCAAAGCGATAGCGCGCATCGTCGGTACGGATCTCACCGATCGCCTCGCCCACCTCGTCCGGCCCGCACACAATGCAGCGGCCCTTGGCGTCGCGCACCGGCTTTTCTGCTTCGATATCGAACTTCACCAGCGTCGCGTTGAAGCGGTGCTTCAGGAAGGGCGGGATACGCCCGATCGCGCCGGGCTTTGAATCGAGATTGAGGAAGCCGACATTGCCTTCGGTTGCACCATAGAACTCCATTATGCGCTTGATGCCCGAACGCTCCGCAAAGCGCGGCCACACATCGGGGCGGAGGCCATTACCGATGGCGACGCGGATCTTGTGCTTTTTCTCGGCAGGCGAGGGCTCTGCCGCCACGAGGAAGCGGCACAGCTCGCCGACATACATGAACATGGTCGCGCCGTGCTCGGTCGCATCGGCCCAGAAGGCGCTTGCCGAGAATTTGCGGCGCACGATCACCGCCCCGCCCTGCGACAGGCCGCAGCCCACACCGCACAGGCCGCCAGTGGCGTGATAGAGCGGCAGCACCATCATCATGCGATCCTTGGGCGAGGCCTTGGCGGCCACGGCAAAGACCTGCAGATAGTAGAGCGCGCGCGTATGGGCGACGATGGCGGCCTTGGGCAGGCCCGTCGTGCCGGAGGTGTACATTTTCAGGCAGGGATCCTTGGCGCTCAGATGCTCGCGATACTCGCGGCCCGGACGGGCATCGCTGACGCTTTCCAGTGCCGCGCCAAGGTCCTGCGCACCGGAAACCTCGCTGGCATTCCCGTCAAACACCCAGGGCGTGATCGCCCCGATCTCGCTGGCGCTAGCGGCATAGGCACCGGCCAGCTCGCCCTCGATGATGACATGGGCGGCTTCAGCGATATTGACGCCGTGGGCCAGCGCCTTGCCGGTCACCTGATTATTCAGGAGCGCGGTCAGCACCCCCACCTTGGAGAGGCCAAACCAGAAGGCGACATATTCCCAGCGATTGCCCATATAGAGGGCAGCCGTGTCGCCCGGCGTCATGCCGCT
>CAZCEG010000246.1:0-4005 GCA_964497275.1 uncultured Oceanicaulis sp. | reverse complement strand
CCAGATGGCTTCCACCGTGGCCTCCAGCGGGGCATGGGGCAGGTCCAGCGCCACCATCGGCGCCTGCCGGCGTACCTTCTCCAGCACGGTCTCGAAGGCATCAACAGAGAAGTCCCAGTCGCTTTCCAGCGTGGCCGGTGCAGAGAACAGGCTCAGGCGGTCGCCGCACTTGACCAGAAGCCGGTCGAGCAGCGCGTCATCGAGCCGGTCCGGATCAGCCAGCGCCTGGGAAATGGTCTGGGCAGGGTCCTGATTGAAATCGAGACCCGCCGTGCCAAAGCTCAGATCGAGATCGACCAGCACCGTATCGGTGTGCTGCATCTCGCCAATGCACCACGCGATATTGTGGGCCACCGTGGAGGAGCCCACCCCGCCCTTGGCCCCGACAAAGGCGACCGAGCGGCCCGCAAAGGGCGCATCGGGATCGAGATACAGGCCGGAAATCGTGCGGATCAGGTGCAAGGGAGACATGGGCGGCACCAGATATTCGCTCACCCCGCGCTTCATCAGCTCGCGATAAAGCGCGATATCGTTGGCGGCGCCGATGATGATCAGCTTGGTGTCACCATCACAGACCGATGCCAGTTCTTCGAGCTGGGCGAAAAGCTGCGCGCCGCGCATGCCCGTCTCGACGATCAGGAGGTTGGGTGTGGACTCGTCGTGAAACCGTTCAATGGCACCGGCAAGACCCCCGAGCTCGACCGTCACATGGGCACGTGCCAGACGCCGGTCAGAGCCTGCATTATGGATCAGGGCACCGGTTTCAGGCCGCTCGCAGAACGCATGGATGGTGATGCGCGGAACGGGCTGGATCACCTCGTCAGAGGCACTCTCCACCTCACCGTAAAGGCCAGGGGACACAGAGGCCACAGAGCCCGCACTGCGGCCCGGCGCCTCATAGGCGGGAGCCGCGCCGGGCAGCAGGTCATCGCCAAACTCGTCGTCGGGCAGCGTGTTGGCAGCCGCCAGACGCGCACCAAATCCGGCAGGCTTGCCTGCGGGCGCGGCGGCAGGTTCGCGCACGGGCGCGCGCGGCGCCACCCGCTCGCTGTCACCAAAGAGCCGGGCCTCGATTGCATTGGCATCAAGAAACGGATCAGCAGGCGTGGACAGGTCCCCGTCAAGGAACTCGTCGCCTGCATCAAACCCGTCATCCTCAAAGCGTTTTGCCTGTGTCATCGTCTTTTCCGGTCCCGTCTGGGAAAGCTGTCGTCTTGTAGGCGTATGATCAGTTCACGGCCCGGCTGACCGTGCCGCTTTCTTCTGCACTGCGCTGGCTGGAGGTGCTTTCGCCCCGGCGCCATTGCTCGATCACGGTCTGGCGCCGGGCAGCATCGGGGTCATCGAGGGTGCGGCCCGCGACCAGATCGCGCGGATCAGCAACCATGGCCGCCAGATTGTGCGCAGTGGCGCAGCCAAAGTCGCCCCAGCCGCGGCCAGCCCCGGTATTGCGCACGTCCGTCCAGCGGCCATCGCATTGTGGCGCCACGGCACGATAGCGCGTGAAGGAGATGATCAGCGGGGCCTCGGCATAGCCGCCCGCCTCATAGGCACCACCGGTGATCTGACGCCAGTCTAGGCCGTGGCCGTAGAGCGCGGTGCGCACATCCGCGATGGCGCTGATCGCTGCCTCGGCATTGCCGGCATTTTGCGGATAGGAAATGACGAACGGACCATGTCCGCGCGCCTTGTATTCGCCCGCCAGCGCCTCGACCAGCTCAAGCTGCGCCCAGGTCAGGCCGCTATCGCGCGGATCAACCGGCATTTCGACGCGCAAGGTTTCGGCGACCGCACTTGCGCGCGGCTGCTCTACCGGTGCCGATGCACAGGCTGATAGCACGCTGCAGGTCAGGAGCACGAAGAAAAGGGGTTTCAGCATCGCCTGATCACTCCACACTGAAGCCGACAGGGCCCGACCAGCCCCGGCCATCCACGTCCGCGCCCGGCGCCGCGTACACGCGGTTCAGGCGGCCAAGGAAGATGCCGGCAGCCGTCGAGGCAGGCTGGAAACCATCCCCGGGCGAGGCCAGTGCGTCGGGATTGGCCGGGTCCACCAGATAGGGCGTCACAATGATGACCAGCTCAGTCTCGTTATTGGCGAAATCGCGCGACCGGAAGAGCGCGCCGAGCACCGGAATGCGGTCGACACCGGGCACGGCGTCCATCGCCTGACGGGTTTCTTCCTTGATCAGACCGGCAATCACGAGGCTGCCACCGGACGGCAGCTCCACCGTGGTTTCAGCGCGATTGACCGTCAGCGAGGGGATGGTCAGCGCAGGCACGCCCGCGACCACATTGCCGTCCTGATCGGTGACCGCGCTGCCGCCAAGGGTGATCGCGCCCTGATTGGACAGCTCTGACACTTCAGTGGAAATGCGCAGCGAAATGCGCCCTTCCGACATCACCATCGGCGTGAAGCCGAGGCCGACACCGAAGGGCTTGTATTCAATCGTGATATTGCCATCGCGATCGCGGCCAACCGGAACCGGGAACTCGCCGCCCGCGAGGAAATTGGCCGACTCGCCAGAGATCGCGCTGAGGTTCGGTTCAGCCAGCGTGCGCACCAGACCGACACGCTCCAGCGCGGCAATCGTCGCGCCAAGACGCGTATCTGGACCAAGCGCATTGAGAAGATCGGCGCGCGCCGTCAGCCCGCCAAGGGCGCGCCCGGCAAGCCCGAACGCATTTTCGGTATCGATCCGGTTTACCGTCGGCGTGTTGCCGCCCGTGCTGAAATTGGCATTGAGATTGACGCCAAGCTGGCGGACCAGCGTGCGCTGCATCTCCACGATGCGCACCCGCAGGAGCACCTGATCGCGGCCCTCGATCGTCAGGAAGCTGATCACCTGTTCGGGCTCGTCCGCCCAGCGGCGCGCCACCTGCAGGGCCGTGTCAGCGGCGCTGGCAGAGGGCACCGTGCCAGACAGGACGATATTGGCATTCATCGATTCTGCCATAATGCGGCCGCCCGGGACGAAGCGGGCGAGCGCTTCTGTAAGCCCGTCCATGTCACGCTCGACGCGCACGGCGAGATCAAGGATCAGCGCGCCATCAGCATCGAAGAAAAAGATGTTCGTGCGTCCGACCCCCTGCCCCAGCAGCACGGCGCGGGTGGATGTACGCACCACCGCGTCGGCCACTTCCGGATTGGCGACCATGACATCGGCGACATCGACCGGCAGGTGGATGACGGCAGCCTGCCCGAGCGGCAGCGACAGGCGCTCCGATACCGGGCCGTCGCCCGGCTGGCGGATCGTGACCTGCATCGCATTGGCGCGTTCAACCGAGGTGTTCTGCGCCTGTGCCGGCGCAGTGAGAGCCGGTAGCGACAGCATGCAGGCCGCCGCAAGGGTGAGAAGCGTACGCATGGCCATCACTCCCCTCCACCGCCCAGCGCCACGCGCTGTTCCCGGCCATAACGGAAGACCCGCACCACGCTTCCGCTGCTGAGTTCTTCATCGCGCGCGTCAACGGGCTCGTCGGCATCAGCAAGACTGCGCAGCGACAGGGTGAGAGAGCCTTGGGCCATGGCCTGTGCGGCATTGCGCGCCTGCGTCGGCGTCAGCTCGAGCGTGGCGGTCGAGCCAACCACGGCGCCCGACCCATCTTCGGCAAAGGTCTGGTCGATCGCGAGAACGCGCACATTCTCCAACAGGGTAGTGGCGTTAAATCCGCCGCCTGCGCCTTGCGCGGTAACGATCACGTCCACCCGGTCATTGGGCAGGATGAAGCCGCCCGCGCCCGCACGTGCCGAGGTGGGCACGGCGACAGCGCGCATGCCGGGCGAAATGACAGCGGCCATGAAGCCGCTCTGGCCCGGCGCCACCAGACGGCGCTCGGTGATGGGTTCGCCTTGGGCAATGGCGGCCCGCACGACCGAGCCCGCGAGCCGGTTGATCGCATCGCCATCGGTCGACTGGCGGATATAGGCAGGCGACAGCGCTTCTTCCGGCCAGGGCTGCCAGTAGAGATCACCCGGCGCGACGCGCTGGCCCATGGAGAGGT
>CAZCEG010000245.1:0-4008 GCA_964497275.1 uncultured Oceanicaulis sp. | reverse complement strand
GCATAGAGCGCGTCGAGCGCTTCGCGCGGGGTCAGTTCGTCGGGATTGATCGCTTTGAGCCGCTCCTCGGCCTTTGAGGGCTTGCGCGGCGCTTCCACCGGCGCGGCAGAAAAGAGCGGCAGATCCGCCAGCGCCGCCGCCGGGCTGCCATCAGATTCCAGTTTGGCGAGAATGGCTTGCGCGCGCTTTACCGCTGCGGCGGGCAGGCCTGCGCGCTTGGCAACCTCTACCCCGTACGAACGGTCGGCCGGGCCAGGGCCCACCTCGTGCAGGAAGACCAGCTCGCCCTGCCATTCGCGCGCTTTCAGGGATGCATTGCCGGTGGCGTCCAGCTCGTCGGCGAGGCGGGTCAGCTCATGATAATGCGTGGCAAAGAGGGCCCGGCAGCGATTGACCGCATGCAGATGCTCCACTGCGGCCCACGCAATCGACAGCCCGTCCCAGGTCGCCGTGCCGCGCCCGATCTCATCGAGGATCACAAGGCTTTTCGGGCCTGCCTGATTGAGGATGGCGGCAGTCTCGATCATTTCCGCCATGAAGGTGGAGCGCCCGCGCGAAAGGTCGTCGGCGGCGCCCACGCGCGAGAACAGCCTGTCGGCTATCCCGATCACGGCGCGCTTTGCCGGCACAAAAAGCCCTGCCTGCGCCAGAATGGTGATCAGCGCGCACTGGCGCAGATAGGTCGATTTACCGGCCATGTTGGGGCCAGTGACGAGCAAAAGGCGGGGCGCAGCCTTGCCTTCTCCATCGAGCGAACAGTCGTTCGGTGTGAACCGCCCTTCGCCGGTGCGGGCAAGGGCGGCCTCCACGACCGGGTGACGCCCACCGTCGATTACCAGCTCGCTGCCGGTCGTGATCTCGGGCCGGGTAGCACTGGTCTCGACCGCCCACTGCGCCGCGCCTGCCCACACATCCAGCTGGGAGAGGGCGAAGGCGGCGGCGCGTATATCGCCTGCCAGCGCTTCGACGCGGGCGCGCAAGCCCTCGAACATCTCCAGTTCCAGCGCGACGGCGCGGCTGGCGGCGCTGGCTATCTTCGATTCCAATTCGCCGAGCTCTGCGGTGGTAAAGCGCACGGCATTGGCCATGGTCTGGCGGTGGATGAAGGGCTCCACCCCCATCAGCGCGTCGGCCTGTTTGGCGGTTACCTCGATGAAATAGCCGAGCACATGGTTGTGCTTCACCTTGAGGGCCGCAACGCCGGTCTGGTCGGCATAGGTCTTCTGCAGGCCTGCAATCACCTTGCGGGACTGGTCGCGCAGCGTGCGCAGCTCATCAAGCGCAGGGTTCCAGCCCGTCGCGATGAAGCCGCCATCGCGGGTCATCAGGGGCGGTTCGTCCACAAGCGCCCGCGAGACGTCTTCCACCAGCCTTGCCAGCTCCGGGCGGGCGGACAGAGAGAGGGCGTTGAGCGCGCCTGTAATCGCCTCGGGCGGGCTTGCAAGCGCCTGCCGGGCAAAGCGGGCGATCAGACGCTCGCCCTCTTTCAGCGCCCTTGCAAGCCCCATCAGATCGCGTGGCCCCCCGCGCTCAAGGCACAGGCGTGAGAGCGCACGCGCAGGGTCACCAGCGGCCTTGAGGGCATCGCGGATATCGGCGCGCAGGCCCTCCTCGCTGACGAGGAAGCCCACTGCATCAAGCCGCGAGGCGATTATGGCCGGATCGGTGGAGGGGCGGGCCAGCTGCTCGGCCAGAAGGCGGGCGCCGGGCGCTGTCACTGTCCTGTCAATGGCATCAAGCAGCGAGCCCTTGCGCTGGCCCTGCAAGGTGCGCTCAAGCTCCAGGCTGGAGCGCGCTGCCGGATCGATGGCGAGAAACGCGCCTGGCAGCGAGTTGACGGGCGGAGCGAGCTTTGCGGGCGCGCCAGCCTGTGACAGCTCCAGATAATCAAGAAGGCAGCCGAGCGCCGCGATCTCGGCCTTGGAGAAATCGCCAAAGGCCTCCAGGCTTTTCGCGCCAAAGCGCTCCAAGAGGCGGCGCTCGCCGCTTGCCGGGTCAAACTTGGCCTTTGCGCGCGTCGTGATGGCGGTGGAGGGGCACAAAAGCGCCGCCTCGCGCGCATCCTCATCGCGCACCAGCAACTCGGCAGGGTTCAGCGCGGCAAGCTCCGCGGCGAGATCGCCCTCTTGGAGCTTCAGTGAGGCAAACCGGCCCTCGGATATGTCGGCATGGGCAAGCGCCAGCTCGCCGCTCGCAAGCCTTGCCAGCGCCGCGATGCGGTTGGCGCTGCGCGCATCGAGAAGATCGTCTTCGCTCAAGGTGCCCGGCGTGACGATGCGCACGATCGCCCGGCCCACCACCGATTTGGAGCCGCGCTTCTTGGCTTCAGCCGGGTCTTCTACCTGCTCGCCAATCGCCACCTTGAACCCCGCCCGGATCAGGCGGGAGAGATAGGTTTGCGCATTGTGCACCGGCACGCCACACATGGGAATCTGCTCGCCCTGATGTTCCCCGCGCCGGGTCAGCGTGATGTCGAGCGCGGCGGCGGCTCGCACGGCATCATCAAAGAACAGCTCGTAGAAATCGCCCATGCGGTAGAAGAGCAGCGCCTCTGGCGGCACTTGTGCGCGAAGTGTCAGAAACTGCACCATCATGGGCGTCGCCCCTTCCGCGCTGGGGAAGGTGCGTGCCGCGATATCGGATGGTGCGCTGGCGTCAGGGCTCATGGCGGCAAATTAACCGCGCCCGCGCCGGTAGCAAGGCGCGGCATCCGCGATTGCAGATGCGCTGCCCGGTTTGGATTGCCCGCAAGCGCAAAGCGGCTAGGCTGACACTCCCTTCGCGTCACGAGAATTGATGGACAGCCCTGCATGACAGACCGCAAATCGCGCGTGGATGATGAAGAAGCTCTCGCCTTTCACCGCCAGTCCCCGCCCGGCAAGATCGCGTTACGCGCAACCAAGCCCATGGCGACACAGCGCGATCTGTCGCTGGCCTACTCACCGGGCGTTGCCGCGCCCGTAAAGGCGATCCACGCCAATCCTGAAGCGGTTTACGACTATACCTCCAAGGGCAATTTCGTTGCCGTGATCTCCAACGGCACGGCAATTCTCGGCCTCGGCAATCTGGGCGCTGCCGCCTCCAAGCCCGTCATGGAAGGCAAGGCCGTGCTCTTCAAGCGCTTTGCCGATATCGACGCCATAGATATCGAGGTGGAAGAGGAAGACCCGGAGGCCTTCATCGAATGCGTGCGCCGCTTCGGCAACACGTTCGGCGGCATCAATCTGGAAGACATTAGCGGGCCGGACTGCTTCATCATCGAGGAGCGTCTGCGTGAACTGCTCGATATCCCCGTCTTCCATGATGACCAGCATGGCACGGCGATCATTTCCGCTGCCGGCATCATCAATGCCTGCCATTTGTCTGGCCGCAAGCTGGAAGACCTGAAAGTCGTCGTGAACGGGGCGGGCGCTGCGGGCATTGCCGTGCTGGAACTCATCAAGTCGATGGGCGTAAAGCACGACAACGCGATCCTGTGTGACACCAAGGGCGTCATCTACAAGGGCCGTGAGAACGGCATGAACCAGTGGAAATCCGCCCACGCCGCCGACACGCAGGCGCGCACGCTGGCCGAGGCGCTGGACAGGGCGGACTGCTTTATCGGCCTTTCCGTGAAGGGCGCGGTGACCAAAGCCATGGTCAAATCCATGGCCGCCGATCCGATCATCTTTGCGATGGCCAACCCCGATCCGGAGATCACGCCGGAAGAGGTGCGCGAGGCGCGCTCGGACGCCATCATGGCGACGGGCCGGTCTGATTATCCCAATCAGGTCAACAACGTGCTCGGCTTTCCTTATATTTTCCGTGGCGCGCTCGATGTGCGCGCGCGCACCATTAACGAGGCGATGAAGGTTGCCGCCGCGCAGGCGCTGGCAGAACTTGCCCGCGAGGATGTGCCAGACGAGGTGGCCGCCGCCTATCACGGTGCACGGCCAAGCTTTGGCAAGAATTACATCATCCCGGCCCCGTTCGATCCGCGCCTGATCAGCCATGTGCCGCCTTATGTGG
>CAZCEG010000244.1:0-4071 GCA_964497275.1 uncultured Oceanicaulis sp. | reverse complement strand
CGCGGACCTGGAAGAGGTCCCCGACCAGCGGCACCGAATCGAGGGGATGGGCGAAATAGCCTTGCGCCGCATTCCCCCAGCGCCAGCGCGAGATATCGCTGCCATTGGTGCGGGAAAGCTCGGCCATGGCGGTATCGAGCGCCAGGCCTGCGATCACCGGGCAGGTCTCCATTTGCGGGGTCGTGATGTCATCACACCAGCTGGAGGCATCGCCGGTCAGCACCTCCTGCAGGAAGACAGGGCGGGGGCCGCGCATATAGCGGGCCTGCTCGCCCAGCTCGTCAGCCCAGATGGCATCGGTCAGCACGCGCAGCCAGGCCGACAGGATCAGGCCCTCCGGCCCGTCAGCGTCCAGCGAACCATCCCACCCCTCAAGCGCGGCCAGCGCCTCAAGCCCAAGCGCGCTTTCGGGCTGTGCGGCCAGAAGGGCAGGCAGGATGGAGCGGGCGAGCGCGCTCGTCACATCCATCTGCAGGGCGATAAAGCCTTCGATGGAATGGCGGCGGCGCGCGTCCAGAACTTCCTCGATGCGCACGGCGCGGTGCACGGCGTAGCGGCCGGGCAGGGGGTAGGGATAGGCGTCGCCAGCTGGCAGGTTATTGCCCGAGGCGATGGAGCCGCCAGCCGGGTTCACGACGCGCGGCAATTCCTCGAACGGGACAAAGCCCGTCCAGTCGCCATTTTCGTCGCGGATGGGCAGAAGGCCTGCCGTGGTGTAGCCGATCGTGCCGTCCACGCTCGCATAGTGCATGTTCTGCATCGGCGCGGTCCAGCCGCGCCCGGCCTCCACGAAATCGGCCCAGCCGGTGGAGCGCATGATGGCGAAGGTGGCATCGGGCAGGAAATTGTCCGGGCTTGATACGGTGGAGCGGCGCACGACCAGCCGGTTGGCGTCAAAGCCCGTCAGGTCGAACCATTCCGGGTCCAGCACCGGGCCTTCGGCGGTCTCGCGCACGGTCAGCTCGAACGGGTCGCGCCGTCCGCGTACGGGAATGCTTTCGGTGCGGGTATTGACTTGCGTAGTGGCGGCGTCGCGCTCCACAAGGTCGATCACCTTGAAGCCGGTATTGGTGAAGCCCCATGCGCCATGGGCATTGCGGCCCAGCGTCACGAAGGGCGTGCCGGGAAGCGTCGCGCCCAGCACCGGCCCGAAGGAGAGGTTCAGCCGGGCAAAATACCAGATGGAGGGCGATGAGAGCCCGAGATGCGGATCGTTGGCCAGAAGCGGCGCACCTGTCTCGGTCCGGTCGGCCGATACCACCCACGCATTGGAGCCGGGTTCATTGTCGGGCTGGGTGCCAGCGGCTGGTGCTGGCAGGGGCTGGCTGCGGATCGCCCCGAAGGCGCGCGATACATCCTCGTCCTTCAGTGTGGTCGGGGCCCAGTCGGGAAAGCCTGCGAGAAACTGGGCAATCTGGCCCTCGTCCAGCACCAGGCGGGCCCGCGCTGCCTCGCGATCCTCCCACTCGCCTGCTGCAAGGTCATCAGCCATCACGACCACGACGGACGCCGAATCGAGCAGAGTCCACGGTTCGGGCCGCGTGCGCAGGAGCAGGTATTCCGGCGCGTGATTGCCTTCTTCCAGACGTGCATTGACGCCCGCCACATAGGCTTCGATCACGATGCGCGTTTCAGGCGACAGATTGGCGACGATATGGCGGGTGGCTTCAGGAAAGCCGTAGGTGCGCGCGCGGATATCGGCGCGCAGGGCCACTTCGCCGAAGAGTTCCGACAGGCGTCCTTGCGCGCTGCGCCGGAAGGTATCCATCTGGAAAAAGCGTTCAGAGGCATGGGTATAGCCCAGCGCAAAGAAGGCATCGGTATCGCTGTCCGAAAAGATGTGCGCCACGCCGTGGGTATCACGCACCACCTGCACCGGCGCTGCAATACCGGAGAGGCGCACCTCGCCCTCAAGGCGCGGCTGCGACCCGACAAAACGCCATCCCGCCCACGCGCCAATAATCAGCGCGATCAGCACCAGAAGCGCGAGAAGCCCAAGCCCGCCGCGCACTACCCATTTCAGCATGAATGCCCCCCGCTAAGGCCGGCGGGATCAGCCCGCCTGCAGTTTCTTGAAGAATTCGAACAGCTTGCCGTATGGCGGCGCCATCAGGCGGATCGGGTGCCATACGGGCGCATGAAATACGCTGCGTTCATGACAGAATGTGCGGTAGCCATCCTCACCGTGATAAGCCCCGTATCCCGAAGCGCCCGTGCCGCCAAAGGGCAGGTCTTCGACCGAAAGATGCAGCATCGGCACGTTCACGCCAACACCGCCTGACATGGTCTTGTCGAGGAAGCTGCGCGCGGTCGCTTTCGACTTCGTGTAGACATAGAGCGCCAGCGGCCGGTCGCGCTCATTGATGAAGCGCGCGGCCTCGTCCAGCCCGTCATGGCCGAGCACGGGCAGGACGGGACCGAAAATCTCTTCCGTCATCAGCCGCGAGCCGGCAGGGGCATTGAGCACGACGGTCGGCGGGTAGGCGTGATGATTGCTGCCCGTGGGCGCTGCCGACTGGCGCACATCGGCGCCGGCCGCGCGCGCTTCTTCCACCATGTCGGCAATGCGCTTGTAGTGACGCTCCGAGACGATGCCGGTGTAATCGCCATTACTGTCCGGCTCGGGCCAGAATTTCTGCGCGTTGGCAATGATCGCATCGGCAAGCTGGCTCTCGCTGCCCTTCGGCGTCAGCACATAGTCCGGCGCAACGCAGGTCTGGCCGGCATTGAAATACTTGCCCCAGGCGATGGTCTTGGCGGCCTCTTCCACATCGACATCGGGCGCGATGACGGTGGGTGACTTGCCGCCGAGCTCCAGCGTGACAGGCGTGAGGTTCTTCGCTGCTGCCTGCGCCACCATCCGGCCCACATGGGTGGAGCCTGTGTAGAAGAGATGATCAAACGGCAGATCGCAGAAAGCCTGCCCCACGGCCGGACCGCCCGTGATCACGGCGACATGATCTTCAGAGAAAAGCTCGCCGAGCGTGTCTTTGAGCATATCCGCGACGCGGGGCGTATATTCCGACGGCTTGATCATCACCCTGCACCCTGCGGCCAGCGCAGGGACCAGCGGGGCGAGTGCCAGCTGGATCGGATAATTCCACGGCGCGACAATCCCGACCACGCCCTTGGCCTCCCGCCGGATATAGGCCTTGCCCGGAGCCAGCGTCATCGGCACGGGGACAGAGCGGTCCTTCGCCCAGCTTTTCAGATGCTTGCGGGCATGCTTGGCGGTGGCAATGGTAAAGCCGATCTCGGCAATCTGGGTCTCGGCAGCGGCGCGGCGGCCATAATCAGCATTCACGGCGGCGCTGAAGGCATCGGCCTTTTCTTTGGCCAGCGTCTCGATCTTGGCGATGTCGGCCGCGCGCTCAGACAGGGGACGCATCTTGTTCGCCGTGAACGCGGCCTTCTGCGCGGCAAAGACCGATTTCATGCGCTCGATCTGGCGGGCTTCAACATCGCTCATGGCTTTGGCTCCCTATTGGGTCAGGTTTCAGGCGGACAGGATCATGTCGGCGGCGCGGGTGGCGATCATCATGGTCGGCGCATTGGTATTGCCCCCCACGACGCGCGGCATCACGGAGGCATCGACCACGCGAAGGCCCTTCACGCCGCGCACCCGGCATTGAGGGTCGGTGACGGCAAGCTCGCCGCTTCCCATCGCGCAAGTTGAGGTCGGATGATACAGCGTTTCGGCGTTCGCGCGCACATGATCGAGAAGCTCCGCGCGCGTGCCATCGGCTTTCGCGGGCAGTTCCAGCTCCTTGAACTCGCCGTCAAACGCATCGCTCAGGAGAATGTCGCGGGCGATCTCCAGACAATCCGTCATCACCTCCACATCCTCTTCATGGTCCATGTAATTGGGATCGATGAGAATGGGGTCTGACGGGTTGGCGCTTTGCAGGCGCAAGCTCCCGCGGCTTTGTGGATAAAGGTGGCAGGCATGGATCATCATGCCGTGCCCGGTCATCGTCTCGCGCCCATGGGGGCTGCCGCGCGCGGGGATGAAGACGAGCTGGATATCGGGCAGATCCTTTGCCCGGCTGGATTTCACAAACCCGCAGCCTT
>CAZCEG010000243.1:0-4085 GCA_964497275.1 uncultured Oceanicaulis sp. | reverse complement strand
GGCAGGCGCCGCAAGGTAATAACCGCCAGAGGCCGCCAGCGACGCCATCGAGACGACGACCGGCTTGCCCGCCTCACGGGCGCGTACGACCGCGTCCCAGATCTGGTCAGAGGCGATGGCAGAGCCGCCCCCGCTATCCACCCGGATGATGATGGCGCGCACGTCATTGGATTCGGCGGCCGCATCGATGGCGTCGGCCATGGCGTCACCGCCGATCACATCCTCACCGCCAAACCCGGGCTCTCCCGGGCCGGTGACGATCCCGCCCTGTCCGGTGACCAGCGCGATGACCGGCCCGCCGCGCGCAGGCGCTACGGGCGGCGACTGGCGCACATAGGCGTCAAGGTCCTGAATCCGGGCATTGCCGCCTGCGCGCTCGATGGCGGCGGCGCGGGCAGCGGCCGGATGGCCAAGGCGGTCAACCAGACCTGCCTCCTGCGCCGCTTCGGCATTGTACGGCCCCGATACGATGCGCTCGCGGAATGCGTCGACCTCCATCTCGCGGTCACTGGCCGCACCGGCAATGGCGGCGTCGAAAATCGACTGCAGATAGGAGGCCGTGGCTTCGCGGTGAGCATCGGTGAAATCGCTCTGGGTGAAGGTGTTGGCCGCGTTCTTGTATTCATAGAGCTGGATGAAGTCCGCCTCGGCACCGAACTGCTCGAACAGGCCGCCAAGGAAGAGCGACTCGCTGGCAAGGCCCACAGCCGAGAAGGTGGAGGTGTCCTGCAGCCAGATCTCGTCAGCACCGCTGACGGCGAAATAATTGGTGATGCCGGTGCCTTCAAACCCCTGGGCGTGCGCGATCACGAAGCGGCCCGTGCCTGCAAAGCGGGCGAGGGCGGCGCGAATCTCTTCTGCCTGCGCTGGCGACATGCCGAACTCGTTCGCGCGCACGATCACGCCCTTTACCCGCTCGTCGCGCGCTGCGCGCTGCAGGTTCAGCACGATGTCCACCACCGAGAGCGGTTCTGCGAATGCGAAGGGCGAGCGTGTGGGCTGGTCGAGCCGGGAGCGGCGCAGATCAATCTGCAGCACGATATCGCCGGGGGCCGAGCGCGCGGCCTGGCCCTGACTGGCCTGCTGGGCGGCAGACGCGATAAGCCCGCCAATCATGAAGATCACCAGTACCAGCGTGAGCACCGAGCCGACGATGACACCGGCCACAGAGCCGAAAAAGGTGATCCAGAACTGGCGCATGGTGTGACGTTCCCTCATTGGCCGGCTGGCCCCCTCGGCAGCGCGGATAGTGCGAGACGATATAGGTCATGACAGCAGAGGTCGAGCGCACGTTTGCCGCGGCGCAGTGAAGGCCGTTCACATGAAGGCCGGTCACATGAACGGGAAAGTGCGGGATAGTCATGGTCGGAGTAGCAAGATTCGAACTTGCGACCCCCGCCTCCCGAAGACGGTGCTCTACCAGGCTGAGCTATACTCCGAACCAGAGGGCGGGCTTATACTCAAGCCGTCCGGTCATGGCAATCAGCCTGCGCGCGCTTTTATGCACATCGGCAATGTGCATGAGTTGCAGCAGGGCGTTGCATCCGTTTCAGACGCGGGCTATCTAGCGCGTCCGCCGGGCGTGAAACGTCCGTGTTGGGGTGTCGCCAAGCGGTAAGGCAGCGGTTTTTGGTACCGCCATTCCCAGGTTCGAATCCTGGCACCCCAGCCACCCCCCCTTCCGGCGTCGTATTTGTGCAGTGCATCAGACGGATAAGGCGGCGGCGTGGCTGAGGCTCGCGGCGGCGCAAATCTGCGGCTTTGTCTTATTTTCGCAACTTTCCCGTGACACAAAGCGTTAACTGCTAGCGGCATGGTGTTTGCAGCGAAAGGGCGGTTGATCGCTGCCCGAATGGGCGCTAGCGTCAGCAGCAAGGAAGCAGGCTTATGGCCATGTTCCACGGACAAGACGGCGATAAACGCCGCGTTCAAAAGGGGATAGTTGTTCGTTCAGGTATTCCCTTCAGGAAGATTCGCGGGGCAGATGTCCCGCCGGCGCTCGATTTGCGCCGGGTTTTTGTTGGGGGGCCATGGTTCGGGTGAACCTGGCATCTGGTTTTTGAGGGTGACCGAGACCGGCGGCTTTGGCGTCGCTGGCCGGCTTCTGTGAGGCGAGACATGTCGAAAATGAAAACACGTCTCCGCACGGCACTCGCCGTCGGATTGGGTTCCATTCTGATCGGGGGGGCGGCGCACGCCCAGCTCGACCAGGCGCTTCAGGTGGCCCGTCAGTCCACCCAGGAGGGTGCAGCTGCCCAGCGGCAGATTGACGAGATTGCCGATCGCGCTGGCGATCTGGAGCGGCAATATCTCGCGCTGCGCCAGCAGATCGAAGACCAGCGCGTCTTCGTCGAGCAGCAGGAAGTCTTCCTGCGCTCGCAGCAGAACGAGCTGGAAGCCCTCCAGTTCCAGCTTGAGCGCGTCAGCACGATCGAACGTGACCTGACCCCGATGCTGCTGAACATGTATGTGGCGCTTGAAGAGTTCATCGCGTCCGACATGCCCTTCCAGACCGATGTGCGCCAGGCCCGCCTTGCGAACATCCAGGAGCTGCTGGGCGATGCCGGCACCTCGCCCGCGGAAAAATACCGCGTGATCCTCAACGCCTACGAGATTGAATCCGCCTACGGCCGCAGCCTGCGGACCTATCTCGAAGAAGCCGATATCGACGGCGTTCCGACCGATGTCACCATGCTTCAGTTTGGCCGCGTTGCCATCGTGCGCATCCTGCCGGACAGCTCGATGGAAATCATGACCAAGTCGAACCCGGAATGGCGCCCGCTCTCCTCGTCGCACGCGACGAACGTGCAGCGCGCCCTGCGGATCGCACAGGAAGTTACAACGCCTGACGTGATGGTCGTGCCCCTTCCGGGCCCGGTCGTTCGCTAGTGCTGAAGAGACGGAGAGAAGAAGCGATGAAAACGCTTGTTAAAATTGCAGCTGCTGTCTCGCTCAGCGCCAGCCTGCTCACCGGCACGGCGATCGCCCAGGAGGGTGCCCGCCAGCCTGTCACATCCATTTCCCAACTGCTCGACCGCGTTCGCGCCGATGCCCGTGAGGCCTCTGCGGAGAACCAGCGCCGCCTGCAGGAATTCCGCGCCAACCGCGACCGTCAGGCCGCTCTGGTTGCCACGGCCCGCAGCGAGCTCAACGCGCTTGAAGCAGTGGGTGCGCGCAATACGGCCGAGTTTGAAGCCAACCGCACCCGTATCCAGGAGCTTGATGCCGAGCTGCGCCGTGAACAGGGCGCCTTCGGCGAGCTGTTCGGTGCCGCCCGCCAGAAAGCAGGCGAGTTTGCCGCCACGATCGAGGCCTCCATCGCCTCTGCCCAGGCCCCGGGCCGTCACGAACGGCTGCGCGAGCTTTCGCAAAGCCGGACCCTGCCGGACCGCGTCGAGCTGGACCGGATCTGGCAGGCCCAGATTTCCGAAATGCAGCTTCAGGGCGATGTGGTCACCTTCAATGCCCGCGTTTCGGGCGTGAATGACGGCCAGCCTGTGCCGGTGACCCGTGTTGGCGTGTTCAACGCCTTCACCACGCACGGCGGCACGCGCTACGTGCTGTGGCGCGGTGAGGACTCCAACCCGGCTGCGGGCTACCGCCTGTCGCTGCTGGAGCGTCAGCCGCCGAGCCGTCTGCTTGACGCTGCGAGCGCCCTTGCCCGCGCGTCTGAAGGCGACATCGTGGCCGGTCCGGTCGACCCGTCGCGTGGCCAGCTTCTGAACATCTACAAGGACGTTCCGAACACCATGGAACGGTTCGAGCAGGGCGGCATCGTGGCCCAGGTCATCCTCGGCCTGCTGATCTTCTCGGCCGGCTTTGGTCTGTTCCGCCTGTTCATGCTGTTCACCACCAACTCGGCGATCAATGGCCAGAAGCGCCGTTCTACGGCCTCCAAGGGCAACCCTCTCGGCCGCATCATGCTCGCCTATGAGGAAGTCAAGAACCGTCCGATCGAGACCATCGAGCTCAAGCTGGATGAAGCCATCCTGCGCGAGACGCCGAAGCTGGAGTTCGGCCTGAACTTCCTGAAGCTCGCCGCTGCCGTTGCGCCGCTGCTGGGTCTTCTGGGTACGGTTACGGGT
>CAZCEG010000242.1:0-4108 GCA_964497275.1 uncultured Oceanicaulis sp. | reverse complement strand
CCCGAAGCTGCCGCCGGTAACGACGGTGAATTTCGGCACGCTGGCCGTAGCCACCGCCGTCACCATCTTGGCGCCGTCCTTGGCTATGCCGCCTGCCTCATATTTCGAGCCGACCATGAAGCCGGTAATGTTCTGCAGGAAGAGGAGCGGGATGCCGCGCTGGCAGCACAGCTCGATGAAATGGGCGCCTTTGAGCGCGCTTTCGGAGAAGATCACGCCATTATTGGCGATGATGCCGACCGGCATGCCCTCTACGCGTGCAAAACCGCAGACCAGCGTCTCTCCGTAAAGCGCCTTGAACTCGTCAAAGCGCGAACCGTCGACGATGCGCGCGATCACCTCGCGCACCTCATAGGGCGTGCGCACGTCTGACGGGATCACGCCGTTGAGGGTTGCCGGATCGATGGCAGGCGCTTCGGGCTCAGCCAGATCCATCTCCACGCGTTTTACCGTGTTGAGGCCGGAAATGATGCGCCGTGCGGTCTGCAAAGCGTGATCATCATTGGCGGCATAATGGTCCACCACGCCGGAGCGGCGCGCGTGAACGTCCGCGCCGCCAAGGTCTTCAGCCGAGATCACCTCGCCGGTTGCCGCCTTAACGAGGGGCGGGCCGCCAAGGAAGATCGTCCCCTGCTTCCTCACAATGATGGTCTCATCGCTCATGGCGGGCACATAGGCGCCGCCTGCCGTGCACGAGCCCATAACGACGGCAATTTGCGCGATGCCTTCAGAGGAGAGATTTGCCTGATTGTAGAAGATGCGCCCGAAATGCTCCCGGTCGGGGAAGACATCGGCCTGGAAGGGCAGGTTCGCGCCGCCAGAATCCACCAGATAGACGCATGGCAGCCGGTTCTCGCGGGCGATCTCCTGCGCGCGCAGGTGCTTCTTCACGGTCAGCGGATAATAGGTCCCGCCCTTCACGGTGGCGTCATTGCAGACGATCATCACCTCGCGGCCCGAAACCCGGCCAATCCCGGCAATCATGCCTGCGCCGTGCACATCGCCCTCATACATGCCATTGGCCGCCAGCGCGCCGATCTCCAGGAAGGCAGAGCCCGGATCGAGCAGGCGCTCCACGCGCTCACGCGGCAACAGCTTGCCCCGGTCCAGATGCTTCTTGCGGGCATGCTCCGGCCCGCCGAGTGCGGCTTCAGCGGTTCTGGCCTGCAGCTCGGCGACCAGCTCGTCCATGCGCGCGGCATTGGCCTTGAAGGCATCGGAAGCGGGATCGAGCCTGGTAGTGAGCTGGGACATGAAGGAACTCCGGACGGCTTTTGACGCAGCCACTTATCCCGCCCGCCCGGTGCAGCGCAACGCCTTTGCACCCTTCGGGGCCTATGCAAGGATGCCCGCCCGCCTCACCGCAAGGGTGTCTCCGATGACCTATTCCAGCTTTGCGCTTGCCCGCGACGGCGCCATCGCCCGCCTGACACTGAACCGGCCCGACAAGCGCAATGCGATGACGCCGGCCTTCTGGCGCGAACTGCCAGAGGCGGTGAATGCGCTGTCGGACGAGGGCAAGACCCGCGTCCTGATTCTCGAGGCTGAGGGCCCGGTCTTCACCGCAGGCATGGATATTTCGGTCTTCACCGATCCGAACGCGCTGACCACCGATAGCGCCGCCGCGCGTGAAGCCTTCATGACGGCCGCGCTCTCCCTGCAGGAGGCGTTCACCGCGTTTGAGAAGGCCCGCTTTCCGGTGATCGCGTCCATGCAAGGCCCCTGCATTGGCGGCGGGGTGGACATGATCGCGGCGTGCGATCTGCGCTATGGTACGACCGATGCGTGGCTGCGCATCGAGGAGACCAATATCGGCATGATGGCCGATGTCGGCACGCTGCAGCGCCTGCCCAAGCTCATCCCGTCAGGGGTCGCGCTGGAACTCGCGTATACGGGCGAAAATCTGACCGCTGAGCGCGCCTACGCACTCGGGCTGCTCAACGGTGTCGCGCCGGACGAAGCGGCCCTGAGGGTGCTTGTAGAGGGCGTAGCGCAGCGCATCGCGTCAAAGCCCCCGCTGACCATTTCCGGCATCAAGCGCTCCCACCTCTATGCGCGCGACCATTCGGTCGCTGACAGTCTCGAACATGTGATGACATTGCAGGCTTCCATCTGGAATCCGGCTGATATCATGGAGGCGTTCGCGGCGCGCACCGGGAAGCGCGACGGCAAGTTCACACCTTTGAGCCCCGTAAAGCGGCTCGGCTCAAAAACATAAGAACACAAAGGGGAGACCTCATCATGACCCGCACGCTTCACCGCCTGCTGATCGGCACCGCCAGCGCGGCGCTTCTGGCCGCTGCTGCGCCTGTCCTCCTGCCCGCACCGGGTTTCGCTGTGCAGGAGGCAGCAGAGCAGAACGAGAGCGCGCGCTTGAATGCGTGGTTTGAACAGGTCGAGCAGGAGGATCTTGCCCGCAATCCGCTGATGAAGGCCTATCGCGGCATTATCGATGAGGATTACGGCCTGTGGGGTGATGTCAGCGATGCCTTTGCCGTCGAGACGTTCGAGCTGGGTCAGGCGCGCCTTGCCCATATGCGCGACACCTTTGATTTCGAGGCGCTCGATGCCTCCACCCAGCTCAGCTGGCGGCTCTTTGAATACCGTCAGGAACAGGCGGCGATGAACCATCCCTTCCGCCGCCATGGCTATGTCTTTAACCAGATGGGCGGGCCGCACTCGCAGGTGCCGGTGGTGATGACCACCATTCACCGCATCAATTCGGCCCGCACCGCCGAACAATGGGTCGAGCGCGCCAATGGCGTGCCTGAGCTGATGGCCGCCCACATCGCAGAAGCCGAAGCACGCTTCGACATGGGCGTCGCCCCGCCTGTCTGGGTCTATGACCATGTGATCGAGACCGCCCGCAATATCATCTCCGGCGCGCCGTTCGATGATGGCGCCGACAATGATGTGTGGGCGATTTTCCAGGCCAGTATTGACAGCCTCAATCTCGCTGACGACCACCGCGCCGCCATGCTGGCCGATGCGCGCGAAGCGCTGCTGTCATGGGTGCCAGCCTATGAAACCCTGATCGCCACGATGGAGCGCCACCGCGAAGGCGCCGCTGCCGGCGATGGCGCATGGCGGCTGCCAGATGGAAACGCCTATTACGCGGCGCGCCTCGTCAACTTCACCACCACCGATCTGACCGCAAGCGAGGTGCACGATCTCGGCCTTGCCAATGTGGCGCGCATCCATGGCGAGATGCGCGAGATCATGGAGGAGGTCGGGTTCGAGGGCTCCTTGCAGGACTTCTTCGTCTTCATGCGCGAGGACGACCAGTTCTACTATCCCAACACCGATGAGGGCCGCGAGGCGTATCTGGCCGAGGCCACCCGCCTGATCGAGACGATCAATACCCGCCTGCCGGAATACTTCATCACCCTGCCCGAACACGAGCTGGTGGTGCGCCGGGTGGAGCCTTTCCGCGAGCGCTCAGCCGGCAAGGCCTTCTATTCGCGCCCGGCCGCCGACGGTTCACGCCCCGGCATCTACTACGCCAATCTCTACGACATGCGCGAAATGCCGATCTATCAAATGGAGGCGCTCGCCTATCACGAGGGCAATCCCGGCCACCATATGCAGCTGGCGATCATGACGGACCTCACCGGCATTCCGGCGTTTCGCCGGTTTGGCGGCTTTACCGCCTATTCGGAAGGCTGGGGCCTCTATACCGAGTTCCTGCCGCTGGAGATGGGCTATTACGAGGACCCGTATTCCAACTTTGGCCGCCTCGCCATGGAGCTGTGGCGGGCCGCGCGTCTCGTCGTCGATACGGGCCTGCATGACCAGCGCTGGACCCGCGAAGAGGCGATTGCGTACCTGATCGAGAATACGCCCAACCCTGAAGGCGATGCGGTACGCGCCATCGAGCGCTATGTCGTCATGCCGGGGCAAGCGACCGCCTACATGATCGGCATGATCAAGATTCTGGAGTTGCGGGAGAGTGCGCAGGAGCGCCTCGGCGACCGGTTCGACATCCGCATGTTCCACGAGGTGATCCTGCGCGACGGGGCGGTGCCGCTGGCCGTGCTGGAAGAACTGGTCGATGCATGGGTGGAGACCGAGCTTGCCCGCTAGCGGGCGGGCAGTTTGCCGATCTGGT
>CAZCEG010000241.1:2904-4110 GCA_964497275.1 uncultured Oceanicaulis sp. | reverse complement strand
AGCTTTTCTGGATAATCCCCCCTCGGCCTTTCAGGCCACTCCCCCCGCAGGCGGGGGGAGAAACCCGATGGCCACTCTCTTGGGCGTCCGGCGACGGTGGAGACAGCGCTGCCCGACTTCTAAAGCCTCAGGCTCTCGCCCTTCAGAAGGCGCGGCAGATCGCCCGTGGCGCCGCCCGCCGTCTGCATGAAGAAGCGGCGCGCAGCCGGAATGGCATTGGTGAGCGTGAGGCCGAGCCCGCGCGCGTGACGCAAGGGGCCGATATCGTTGGAGAACAGGCGGTTGAACCCGTCCGTACCCAGCGCCAGCGCCGCTGAATCGGTCTTGCGCCAGCGTTCATAGCGCGCCAGCACCGGCACTGAACCCGGATCAATGCCTGCGCGCACGGCATCGACCACCACCTCGCACAAGGCCGCTGCATCGCGGATCCCCAGATTGAAGCCCTGACCTGCAATGGGGTGGATGGAGCGCGCGGCATCGCCAGCCAGCGCCAGCCTGTCGGCCACGAAAGTCTCGGCGAGCACCAGCCCCAGCGGATAGGTCCAGCGCGGACCGATGGGTTTCACCTTGCCCAGAAAGTCACCGAACCGGGCTTCCAGCGCCTCCTGAAAGCCTTGCGTGTCCATGGTTTTCAGAGCCAGAGCCGCCTCATGGCTTTCGGTCCAGACAAGGCTGGAGCGATTGCCCGGCAGGGGCAGGATCGCAAACGGGCCTGCCGGCATGAAGAACTCGTAGGCCACGCCGTCATGCGAGAGTTCGTGTTCCACGGTCAGCACCACCGCAGACTGGCCATAGCGCACACCGGCAGAGCGGATGGCAGCGCCCTCGCGCAAAGGAGATGTCTTGCCATCACAGGCAACAACAAGGCTTGCCGCGATGTGCTTGCCGCATTCCAGGTGAAGGATGGCGCCCCCGGCTTCGGCGGTCATCGACACGGCGCGTTCGGGGGCAAAGACCGGCAGGCCAGCCGCGTCAGCCGCCTTGGCGAGTGCGATGCGCGAATGGCGGTTTTCCACCATATAGCCGAGCGGCTCGCCCTCATCGCCGGGATGAATCTCGCGCCGGTCGAAATGCAGCTGGTCAAGGCCCGGCCCGCCGGGACGGACCCCGTCCGTGGGGCGGCCATCAACCACCAGAATATCCTCGATGCGCTGGGCCTGGCCGTAGAGCGCGGCGGTCTCGAGCTGGAGGCCGCGGTCCAGGCGG
>CAZCEG010000241.1:0-2894 GCA_964497275.1 uncultured Oceanicaulis sp. | reverse complement strand
GTCCGTCAAAACCCGGATCATGGCTGGCATCAAGCGGGGCTGCATCGATCAGCGCGACGCGCACCCCGGCCGTGTGCAGGCCGAGCGCCAGTGTCAGGCCCGCAAGCCCGCCGCCAGACACCACAACATCGCCAGAAAATATCGGTTTCGCGGTCATGCAGCGCAGACTAGCCCGCCCATGCCAGAAGGAAAGCCGTCACGCTGCCGCAGGAGGCAGACCGGTGTCAGTTCATCCCGCCGAGCGCGCGCTGCACCCAGCCCAGAGGCCCTGTAAAGGCGAGCGGACCGTCGGTGACGGCGAGCGCAATGCAGACCTCACCGGCTTCAGCGACAGGGCGGTGCGTCAGCTCCGGATCGGCAACCGACATGTCACCCCTGCCATAGCGGGCGTGGCCATCATGGAAAGCGCCGCACAGGACCAGCGTGAACTCGCGCCCGTCATGGGTGTGGCGCGGCACGCCGTGGCCCGGCTCCAGCCGGATCAGCTCTGCCTTGGCAGGGCCATCGCGCATCAGCTCCATCGTGCGCACGCCCGGACCGGCAAACTGCCAGTTACCACCCTGCTCCAGCACCAGATCACGTACCGGCTCCGGCAGGGCGAGGATTTCATCGAGCGCACGGGAGGCAAGACTAGCCGCCTTGCGTTCGCGCACATCGTTACCAGGCAGCGCGCGCATGGCGGCTTCACCGGACTGGCTGGCTTCTGCATCGATAATGGCGAGTATGTCGTCGAGCGCACCTTCGCGCATCGCAACCGGCGTTTCTGTCTGCAGCAGGAAGCCGGCCAGCGCGTCATGGCGCGCCCGCTCTGCGGCCACAGCAGGCGATATGGCCGTGTGCACGTCCATCAGCAGGGTCATGGGGCCGGAAAGGGCACCTGCAGCGTAGGCGGAGAAGATCTCTTCTCCCAGCATGGTCTCAGTCATGGCGCAGTCTGTTACTCCGGCGGGCACGGTTGTCCAAGTCGAGGATATTGAGCGATCCTATGAGACTTCAAGGCCCAGCCAATAATTTCCTCACGGCTGTTCATGTCTGGGCCGCCCATCCTCACAGATCGTCAAGGCTGAGATGCTTGCGCAGCTTGTCGAAGGCGAGGCGCAGGCGCGATTTGACGGTTCCGAGCGGCAGGCCCAGCTGATCGGCGATCTCGCGGTGTGAGAGCCCGTCAAAAAACGCCAGCCGCAGAAGCGATAACTGATCGTCCGGCAGGTCCTTCATCGCGGCATGAACCCTCACATCGCGCGCACTCGCATGAGCCGCCACATCAGGCGCTTCGACTTCCGGCGGCAGGAGGGCGGGTTCGTCCGCCTCCAGCTCCGGCTTGGCGGCGCGGCGGGCGGCATCAATGCGCCGGTTGCGGGCAATGCGGAAAATCCAGGTCGAGGCAGAGGCTTGCGAGCTGTCAAACTGGGAGGCCTTGCGCCAGACGGTGAGCATCACCTCCTGGGTAATCTCTTCGGCCAGCGTATCGCCCGCATTCAGGCGCAGAAGATAGGATTTCACACGCGGCGCGAAGAAATTGAACAGTTCGGCAAAAGCGGTCCTGTCCTGACGCGCGGTGGCCTCCACCAGCGCATCAAGCGTCTCCCGCTGCACAGGCGGTTCCGTCTGGATCTTCAGGTCTGCCACGAAGAATTACCGCTCTTGCGCCCCGGATTGCGCCTCATCGGATTACACTTTAACGCGGAATCAATCTCTGTCCGCCTTGAAATAGCCGTTACCGGTCAGAAAAATATCAGTCCGTTCCGCCACCTCCGCAATCGAGCTTAGCGACATGCCCCTGCGCCTTGGCCTCATCGCCGCCGCCCTCCTCATCACCTCACCTGTCGCCGCCCAGGCACCCGACTTCCGGGGCCAGCACAATGACTGGCGGGTGTTTACCAGAGGCACAGGCGCAGAGCGGGTCTGCTACGCGGTAACACGGCCAACCGAGTCCCGGCCCGGCGATGTGGCCCATGGCGAGGTGTATTTCTTCGTATCAAGCTGGGCGTCGGGGGCGGCGCGCGAGCAACCGAGCTTCATGGCCGGCTATGAGCTGCGCCCGGACAACCCGCCGCGCGCCAGCGTCGGCAATGACAGGGTGACCTTCTTTGTCTCCGAGCAGGAAGGCTTCGTGGAAGAGCGCAGGGACGAGACCCGCCTCGTCGATGCCATGCGCAGGGGCGCGACCATGCGCGTGGAGGCCGTCTCCGCGCGCGGCACCAACACGGCCTACATCTTCTCGCTATCGGGCATTACCGCCGCCCTGCGTCAGGTCGGCGAGCTCTGCAGCTAGACCTTCCGCCCATTACGGCGCGGATGCGCGTGGCGCTCCATGAAGGCGGCCATGCGCGGCGCGATCTCCTCGCGGAAACGCCGCCCGTTGAACACGCCGTAATGGCCGACGCCGGGCTGCACATAGTCTTCGCGCAAGGCCTCTGGCAGGCCTGAGCAGAGCGTGTGGGCGGCCTGCGTCTGGCCGATGCCGGAAATGTCGTCGTTCTCGCCTTCAACGGTCAAAAGCGCCGTGTCGGTGATCAGCTCAGGGCGGACGAGCCGCCCGTGGACCGTGAACTCGCCTTTGGGCAGGGCGTGGCGCTGGAAAACCTGATCAATGGTTTCAAGATAAAACTCCTCGGTCAGGTCCATCACCGAGAGATATTCGTCATAGAACTGGCGGTGCCTGTCAGCGCTGTCACCATCGCCCTTCACCAGGTTGGTGAAGTAGCTGTAGTGCGCGTCCACATGGCGCTCATAATTCATGTTGATGAAGCCGGTGAGCTGCAGGAAGCCCGGATAGACCCGCCGCATCGCCCCCGGATAGACGCCCGGCACGGTGTGGATCAGATTGTCGCGGAACCATTCGAACGGGCGCTCTTCGGAGAGCTTGTTCGGCACGGTCGGCGAGAGACGTG